>JAAYCU010000032.1 GCA_012729595.1 Phycisphaerales bacterium | reverse complement strand
GTCCATGTCACTGAGGTTTTTGCCGACAGCCAACGCGGCCGCCGCCCCCATGACGCCCGCGCAGATCCAAGCAAGGTAATGGCCGAGATACATCCCCAGAGCGGAGTACAACCCGTAACTTGACCGTTTGGCATAGCGGAACAAGGCCATATCCGACAGACCCGCATGAGTCGCGAGGTTGCAGATCCAAGCGAAAGCCGCCACCTGCCAGAAACCCATCGAGGTCTGAACCGATCCGTCCGGGAGGGTGCCTGCCCAGATCACCTGCTTGGCAATCGTCCAGAAATCGCCGAAGCTGCGGATGGTCTCCAACCCGGCCGCAGTAGCCAAGCCGGGCAATGCCGCAATAGCCCCCACCAGAAACATCAACAACAGCCAAGGCGAGCAGACGGTGGCGAATTGGGCCAGTTTCGTAAACCCCAGGATGGCCAGAGTGACCACGACCGTGCCGACCAGCAAGACGACCGCGACGAAACGCAAATCCTCCGGATACCACTGGACTTGATCGCCGATCCCGAACGGAATACGCACGGCCGACGAGGCGATGGTAATCATGCAGCCGGCCAGGATACAGAACAGAACCGCGTTCAGAATGTTATAGAGGGTGGTGGTCAGCGGCCCGGCGATGCGGCGGAGATACCAGTAGAGGGTCAGCCGGGTCTGTACCGCGATCGGCGTGCAGATAAGCGCCCAACTCAGGACTGCCAGCAGGTTGCCGATCAGCAACCCGACGAAAACGTCATAGGCCCGCACGCCCCAGTTGACGAACGTGACGCCGATAACGAACTCGGTGGCGGCCACATGCTCGCCGGCGAACAACCCGGCGAAATACCGCCCTGGCTGAAGCTTGTCCGCCGATACCGGTTCCCGCTCGAACTCGTACAACTTGTCCAAACCGGTCAAGGTCCGATCCGTCTGCGTACTGGTCATGGGTAGGCTCGCAATAAATACCGTGCTTACTAATAAGCCGGGGCTGAACAAGCGGGACTCACGCCCTATCTCTGTCGCGGCTTGTACAGCCAACCTGCCTGGAAAGCGTTCACGTCACACGGCCGTTGATCCGACCTCGAGCGAGCCGCTGTATCCGGCGAGTATGGCCGAGACAATCAAGAGCACCAGCCCCGCCGCCAGACGCGTCCGGGTGCGTTTGCTGGTACCATTCCATTCGCCGAGCAGGATACCAAGCAGCGTACTGAACAAGATCGCACTGGCCATCAGAACCGCCCAACTGAGATATTTCATCATACCCAAGGCCGGTTCGCCGGTTTTTTGGCAGACAAACTGTGAACACCAGATCGCCCCGGCCAGCCCTGCAAAAACCAAGTTCCCCACTAGTGGGACATTGGTTTTCGTATAGTCGCCCAGGGTCTTGTTGGTTACGTTGAGATACAAGCAATAGAGGAAATTGGTTAAGAAACCGCCGAAGAGAACCACTACCAGAACCGGCATGCCCCGCCAGATAGGCGCGGTGACCGGCTCAACCGTCTGAGCCAGGTTCTCCAAGGTGCCCCCACCCTGCAGTCCGAAATTCATCGCCGAACTCATCAACCCGGAGAAAACGGCGACGATCATCCCCTTCTTGAAATTGTATTCCGCGACCGCCCTCTTCTTAACTTCCTCAGACAGTTCGCTTTCCTTGGACATCCCGGCCAGCCCTACCAACACGATACCCGCCAGTGACACGACCACGCCGACAAAAGAAGTGATTCCGGCCGAGGACTCAAAAAGCTGCATCAACTCGCCCTTGAGTACCTTGGGGACCAGCGTACCAGCCGCCGAACACAATCCGCAGCCGATGGCCAAGCCAAGACCCACCCCCAAATAGCGAATCATTAACCCCCAAGTCAGTCCGCCAATCCCCCAGGCAGCCCCGCAGAGACAACAGTAGATCAGTTCTCGGCCAGGCGTCTGCCGTATCACCCCAAGGACGTTTGGCGAGGTAAAATACGTCAGCAACCAAGGCGCCACCACCAGGCCAACAATGGCGTACACCATCCAGTAGCTTTCCCACGCCCAGCCTTTCACCTTCTTGAAGGGAATGTAGAAGACCGCTCCGGCCAGCCCGCCCATTGTGATAATCGCTACGCCTAACGAAGGGTTGGGATCCATCTTGTTCTCCTTGCGGAAAGTGAGTAAAAACTGCATCCTCGCGGCTATCTGGATTGCCGGGTGGACCTATCGGCGGAAAGTGTATAACGGATCGACCGCGGATGCCAGACACCTGGGGCCAGATTTTCTGCCGACCGGTAACCGATCAGATACTCGACCGGCAACACAGCTCGAAGACGGCTTGGCAACCGGGATGCTCGCATTTCACGATAATCGTTGTATCCTGCTTCTGAAGGGCAGCTTGCATGGAGATCACGCCTTTGCAGACCGACGGGATAGCACGCATGCAAAAGTTGGCCGGCGTAACCTCGCTGAATATGAACACGCGTCCAAGAGCCATGTCCGCGGCGCATATGCCCGCCTCCGGTGCCCGGACTACCCGTACTTCGACCGTTGTCGGCCGCGCGGAACCTGATCGAACGGGCGGTCCGCTCACGGATTCCGATTCCGAGTTAGGCCCTTCCAGTTTAAGCAGGCTGAGTACATCGCTTTCGACCACGTCCTCGCCCATGTCCATCGCCCGATTGGCCAGCGAATCCGCCATCGTATTTTGCTCGCGATAGACGTGCGTGATCCGCCATTCCCCGAACCGCGCCAACCCCGCTTTGGCCTGCTCGAATAAGGGCTTCAGGCCGGGCGCCTTGACCCGGTATTCCCCATTGATCTGCCTAACCAATAGTTCGCTGTCGCTGAAAACGTGTATTTTTTCGGCCCCGGCGGCTTTCAGTAACCGCAGGCTGTTCAATAGCCCCTGATACTCCGCCTCGTTATTGGTTTTGCGCCCCAGATAAAAGCCAGCGGCGAGTGCCGGGCGGTTTTGCCCGTCAAGCATATAGACCCCAGCACCGGCCTTACCCGGATTGCCCCGCGATCCGCCGTCGATATAAGCTTTCCACGTCATGAGGCAGATCAATCCGTCAGGTGACCGAAACGCCGACCGGCGCATCCAAGTAGAGAATCCGCAGGCAATTGGGGCATTGCTGCACGTCGTCTCGGCTTTGCAGGGCGTTGATCATTTCCAGAGGCACGGACATGTTGCAGCCCCCGCACGTATATTCTGCCCGTTTGGGATGCGATTGATGAATGATGGCCATCGCTTCTCCTTCATGCCGCTCGCAGGAGCGTTCGAACATGCGGAGAGTCGTAGGGGGAATCTCGTCGGCCGCATCCTGACGCTGCTGTTCCAAATCCCTGAGCTGATCGGCATACTTGTCCCGCATGGCCTCGACGGCCTGGACCAGTTCGCGGCCGTGACCGTGTTCTTTGTCCAATAAGACCCGCAACTCCTCCTGGTTCTTGCGCAGCTCGTCAACCTTGCTCAAGGCGGCCAGGACGGCGTCCTCGGATTTGAGACTGTCGGCCTTGTTGGTGTTCAACTCGGTCAACAATGCGGCGTATTCCTTATTGGTCTTGGCCCGGTTCAGGGCTTCGCGCAATTTGTTGATATGCTCTTCATGAGTCTTGCGGTCAAGTTCCAGCCGATCGGCATTGCTCTGCGATTCCCGAATCTGCTTGCCGAGGTCGTTAATTTTCTGTTCGTGGGCAGCAACTCGCCGCTGATGGGCTTTACTGATGCGTTCCTTGGAATCCAACTGCTCGCGGATGGAGCGGATCCGGGCTTCAATACTTTGCAGTTTATGCAGAGCGTCAAGGGTAGCTCCCATGCGTCTCATCCCATCTGCCGGAGTAACCGGCGGTATGTGATTGTCAATGGCTACACGGCGGGCGATCCGCCGACTTTGGTCCGCCGATTCGCGAAACGGCGAACCACGGGTGATCTATTATCGACATTCACCCGCCGTTATGCAAGAGGATTTCCCGGATAGCGCGCATAAAAAGCCCGCAGTGGATCCACGCGGGCTGGTGATTGATTACGCAACGATTTCGCTGATAGTCACGTGCAAATGTTTCTGGCGATGGCCTATCTTGCGGCGGTAATTTTTTCGCCGCTGGAATTTGATATTGACCAGCTTGGGGCCTTTAATCTGGCCTTGAAGCTGGCCGATGACTTTGGCCCCTTCGACAAAGGGTTGGCCGATGCGGGCATTCTCGCCCTCGCCAATGGTCAAGACCTGGTTGAATTCCAGGGTGTCTTGCCCCTCGGGCAATTCCCGAAGGTCCACGTAAACCTTGTCGCCACAGGCCACTTTGTACTGTCGTCCGCCGTCTTCGAAAATCGCGTACACTTGCGTACTCCCGTCAAGCAAAGCTCCAAAGCCAAATCAGAGCCCCGTAGTATCTCAACTGACGGCCATAATGTCAAATCCTAAACATCGAAGGAGCATTCAAAACTCTGGGCGGGATAAGCCCATCGAGCGATTGACCGACGTTTTTCACCTCGCAAGCGTGGCCGACAGGCCTAATTGCTAACCAACTAATAAAGTTATACAACATTTATTTGAAAGCCCGGACTGATCCAGCCTTAAAAAACATAATTTTACTATATACCTATATTTTTTGTTGACACCAACTATCCGTACTCCTATGCTGTTATTTTATAGTCAAGTAATGCATATATTTCGGGGGCGAACTCTTCATGAGAGCAATATTGCCGTGACGATCCAGAACGGCGAATGATGCCCTCCACTCCAGGCAATCAAGAGGAACTCCGGAGGTCGAGTACATGGCTTCCAGTCATTATCTTACCCAGTGGGAGAACACGAAATGAACGCGCGTAAGTTGAACCGGTATGGATGCATTGTTGTTCTATCGATTCTCGCGGCATTTGTCCCGGCCGGTTTCGGCCAGATTACCTCCTATGGCGGGGATGGGGTACTCAACGCCCCGTATCGGGGGACCATCACATCGCTTCGCGAGGCCACGATGGCGGTCGGGTATGGCGAGTCCGAGAGTCGGGTCGAACCTCAAACTAATGCAACCTTTACCGGTTCCACCATGTTGATCTGGCATGAAGTACCGAGCGGCTATACGGGATGGGACCGGAGCATCTTACGGCTCTACCGCGGGCTCGACGCTTCCGGAACAGAGATTGACCTGACAGGTCGTACCGACCAAGCCTCGGCGGTCACATTGCCGGTCTCGATTGGCTCGTTCGAGCGTCTTTCTTTTCGAGCGATGAACACGAAGACACTGGCCGTCCAGAACTTCAGAATCATCTTTCGCTACAATATGGGTAGTGGAACGACTAACTTCACACGAAATGTCAAGGTTGCCCCCATAACCGGTTCGTTTCATGCCTTGCCAGGCGAAAGCGAGGCCTTTCACTATGGCACACCAATACTTGATGTCTCCGTGGGCAACGCGAAACTGGTGGTCCCGATCGGACGCAAGGCGGAGATGATCGGAGCCGCTTATGTTGACAAGAACATAAAACTTGGCCCGTCCTCAATCGAGTCCAGCGATTATCTTTTTCCAGGCGCCGCGGAGTCGGTTTATATCCAAAACGCAAACCAGTTTCGCCTGGGGGGCAGTGGGCCGAACAAAACGGCATTCGGTACTCCCTGGCCGGGATATCTGGTAGCATGCATGATGTGTATTGAGCCCAATCGATGATTATTCACGAGGCGCATATCTATTTGGCTAGCCGTCCCTTTGCCCCGCAGGTTCTGGTGACATTGTGACGATAACAATGAATATGTAGAGCGACTCGGATGATGCAC
The DNA here is from genome assembly GCA_012729595.1 of Phycisphaerales bacterium. GTDB lineage: Bacteria > Planctomycetota > Phycisphaerae > UBA1845 > PWPN01 > JAAYCU01. Next base: position 4,671 of record JAAYCU010000032.1, on the reverse strand, counting down.
GGTAACCTGGTTTTAATCTGTTTGCTGCTGTGCGCCTTCGGCCTTCCGGCCACTGGCACTCTGGCCCCGCAATCTCGATACAGCGGCGCCGAGCCGGCCGCGGCCGAATGCATCGGCCAGGGCGGCGGGCTGCCCGCCTCGGGCACCTTCGCGATGCACGGCCGTCCGGTGGACGTGCTCCCCGACGGGCACGCCCTGCTCTTCGTCCGCGCCCGCCACTACGACCTCAACAACGGCCGCTGGCTCCAACGCGATCCCAAGGGCTACATCGACGGCGGGAACCTGTACGAGGCTTTCGGAAGTAACCCCGCTCGATTCGTCGATCCTTCCGGTCAGTGGATCGCCGAACGGGTTGCCGAGATTCTCGCGGAGAAGAGCCAGGTTACAATCGGCGACGTCCTGTCGCTCGGCAAGGAACTGTACTTAGATCCCCCTCACGAGATCGGGAGGCTAACGGTCAATGAACTTGAATTGCTGACGCTTTTGGGCGGGCCTCAATACGGAACCCCCTGGACAGAAACTACGTTGTCACCATGGTTGCAGCAGGAAGCCCAGAAGCGTTACGCCGGACTGGGCGCGACCTATCGCAACCGAGCGATGGCCACACTAGCGACTCGTAGACGGATTCTTTACCTACTTGCGTTCAACAGTAGTGCGTTCTCGAATTACGTGACTGAACTTTATCGCGTCAGCCGGGACATCAACCCGATTCACTTTGCAGCAGAGCGAGGCATTCAGGTCGGCACGGGCACGGAGACAATCACCAGCCAGAAAGTCAGCCGCTGGCGTGCCAGCGGTGAATTCGTCGTATACTTGGCCCTGGTCAAGGGCTTCCAAGCTGGCCCAGCCGCTATCACACGTGCTGCCGGAGGCGAGGTTCCGGGCGTAATCTCCACCGGTGTTGTTCCCGGACGGTCAACGACCTTGAACCGTTCCGAGATTCGATTTAGCCAGAGAACCGCTGGCGGTCGAGGGCGAGCCGAGCCGTTGCGACAGAGCCTTCGGGAACATGGCTTTACTAAGCAGATAGACGTGGTTGAAGTATCGCCAGGGCAGTACGTTGCAGTAGATAATACGCGATTGGCTATCGCCCAGGAACTCAGAATCGGGCGGATTCCTGTGCGTGTGTTCCAACCGGAGGATCCGCTATCGCCAAAGATGATTGCCGAGGGGCGATTCGGGGTAGCCGCCCGCACCTGGGGCGATGCTATCCTCTTCCGGACGGCTAAGCAGATGCCTCCTTTGCCTACCGAGGGAACACCGGCTGTTCCTCAAATACCAGGGGCAACACCATGATTCCAAAAACGATAGTCCATCATGATTATGAGCTTTCTGTCCTGTTTGCGGTTCCTGTCACCCTCGCGAAAGTACGTGAAATAGTACCCAGCGATGATTGGCACACCGCGTCTCCCAGATCGCCAACGGACCGTGTCCGGGCTTGTCGGCTAGACGAGTACTCCGACTATGGTTTCCTAATCAACCCTGCGATCGAGGGTATGGAGATCGGACCAAGTAAGCCTACGTACGGCTTCTTATTGGCCGATGCCCTCATCGATCCTGCAGCTTTCGTCCAGATATTCGAAACACTTCCACCAGGCTGGAACTTCGGAGGGCTAATCGCGATTGACCCTGCCTCGGGCTTGGGTGTTAACACAAACTGTGATCTTGGCGAGACGATGCAGTGGCATCACATACTAGAGTTCCTCACTGAGCAGGGGCGAGCGAAAGTCACCTTCACTCTAACTGATACAGGTGTTTCGCTTGTGAGGCGAGAGGGTGATATTTTCATGCAACAGTTCGCCTGGGATGTTCCCTCTGAATGGGGGGCACAAGGTCAGCTTCACTATCCCAATCACCGTTTCATTAGAGAGGATTCATTTGTGGGCCAGTTGAAAAGCGTGCTAATTGAGTATGATACGCTTTGCCGAGAGAGCGAGCGTTGGAGTTCACGGGTGGCGGAGCGTTTGAGGGGCAGCGCGTGAAACTGTGTGGCGTGCAGGGAAGCGGATCAAGTATGAGATGAATTGTCGGCCGATTTCACCCATTACTTGGAAACTGTACTTCGCCGTGGTCCTTTTCGCCGCGCGAGCGGCCCTCGGTTACGCAACCTACACCGACCGGGCCGGGGGCGAATCGCCGGCGGAATCCGGGACGTATTCCTTGACCTGTTCCGCTTTTATCGACTAGTCAGGGGGGCGGCGTAAACGAAGGACATCATCGTTTTTACCCGTAGCGGACAGCCACCGGCGACGTTACGGCGAGGAACGCGGGAGGGCACTTGCGCACGACCGATAACATCATCCATGGTTATCCTATCGTGAGGGTCGGATCGGCCTATCGGACGTTCGCGGAAAACCCCTTGTCCATCCGACCGCCGAGACCACGGGATATCGCGAAAAAGAAAAAAGAATGGGCCAGCGTAAACTTTTTCCAAGCTCTTTCAGGTTCCATCATCCTCCCGCCAACGTCCGATACATGCCCCTCGTCGAGGTTGACAGAAACGCGAACACGGGGGATAACGTGACGGTCGGCAACCGTTCTTCGTTTACGAGGACCACAATGACATCAGCGATCTCGATCAAAAACGTATCGACCCGGCTCGCCCTGGTTACCTGCGTCATCGCGGGCGCCCTTCAACCGGCCGTCACCCTCGGCGACGCCCCTGCCGAACTCACCGGCCGGCGGCCGAACATCATTCTGATTCTGACCGACGATCAGGGTTACGGCGACCTCGGCCGCCACGGTAACCCGGTTATTAAAACGCCCCACCTGGACCGGCTGTACGATGAGGCGGTACGTTTCGAGGACTATCATGTCAGCCCGACCTGCGCACCCACCCGCAGTGCCTTATTGTCCGGAAGGCATGAGTTCAGGTCAGGAGTGACCCACACGATTTACGAACGCGAGCGAATGAGCCTGGCGACGACCACGATCGTCGAGATTCTGAAGTCGGCCGGCTACACCACGGGCATCTTCGGCAAATGGCACCTGGGCGACGAGGAACCCTATCAACCCGGGAATCGCGGTTTCGACGAAGTGTTCATCCACGGTGCGGGGGGGATCGGCCAGACCTATCCGGGAAGCTGCGGCGACGCGCCCGCTAACAGCTACTTCGATCCGGTCATTCTGCACAACGGCACATTCGTGAAGACCGACGGATATTGTACGGATGTTTTCTTCAATCAGGCGATGAAATGGATTGAAACCAACAAGGGTCAGCAACCGTTCTTCTGTTACCTCGCCACCAACGCACCCCATTCGCCTCATCATGTGCCCGAGGAATACGAGAAGATGTACGCTCAATGGCTGGCGTCCCAATCGGATAATACGAACCCCCAGGATGCGGCGAAAGGCCCGGACCAATCCAAGAAAGCCTCCGCGAACATCGAGACCGCCCGATTTCTGGGGATGATTACGAACATCGACGACAACGTCGGCCGCTTGATGGGCAAAATCAGGGAATGGGGCATCGATCGCGACACTTTGGTCATTTTCATGACGGACAACGGCGGGACCGCGGGTTGCCGCATCTTCAATGCCGGCATGAAAGGAACCAAGGGGACGGCGCACAACGGAGGTACGCGGGCCATGAGTCTGTGGCGCTGGCCGGGCGCGTTGAAACCCGCCTCGGTCCCCGCCCTGACCGCGCACCTGGATGTCTTCCCGACCCTGGCCCAACTCGCCGGGGCAAAACTTTCCGAGGAAACGGCCTCCGAACTGGAGGGTTTCAGTCTGGTTCCGCTGCTACGGAACGCGGGAGCATCATGGCCTGACGACCGGATGCTTTTCACGCATGTCGGCCGCTGGGAAAGGGGTACGCCGCCGGATAAGTTCGGCCGATGCAGCGTGCGCTGGCGGGATTATCTTTATTTTCCGAAACCCGAAGAGGGAGAACTCTACGACCTGCGGGCCGATCCGGGCGAGACCACGAACATCATCGCCCGACATCCCGACGTGGCCGCGAAACTGGCCACGGCCTATGACCGGTGGTGGAAAGGAATCCTACCCGACCTGGTCAACGAGGAAGCCTACAAGACCGCCCCGTCCGTGAATCCCTTCAAGGAATGGTATTGGGAACAGTATCAAGGGCCCGGTCCCAACAATGCCCCGCGAGAAACAAAAACCTCGCATCCCTGAATCCCGTGCCGAACCCATCATGCACCAACGAGCGGGTAAGCGACGAAAAGGAAACATTACCGGCATCGCTGTACTCAAGCAGCATACGAGGTATGGTGTGTGTTTAGCGACATACACAAACCGCCCGCATGGCCCATCTGAACCCCAATCCCGACGTACGTCGGGAGGAGGCTGAAGGAGGATGATTTTCCGGCAATCGGTGCGCCATACTACACCGGCCCGTCACTACCGTTCCGGGTTCTGATGGCATGGTCGCTAAACACATACAGGTATGCGGGGTACCTACCGGACCATTTGCCCTCGTTCGGTCGAGTGGTTACAGTTTTTCGGGGCGGGCCGGGGCAAGGGATCATGCCGGCCGCGCTGTTTCTGGAGACCGAACGAATGACCTGGCAGGCCTGGTTCACGCTAATATACTTAAACTGACCGATTTCATGCCGCCAGGAGCTTTTCCAGGCGGCGGAGTACCGGACGTTCATGACTGACTTTGACCACATCGTTCACCGCCTCTCGCCAGACCGCGCGTTGCAGGTC
>JAAYCU010000031.1 GCA_012729595.1 Phycisphaerales bacterium | reverse complement strand
GTCGATAGTGAACATGGCGGTGTTCTCCGGTGTGTTGCTGTTCACAACATACATCGGCCAGAAACACCGCTTTTTATTCGCGCCAAGCCGCATCAGCCACCAAATCGGTCAGTTTGAGTTATAAGTATCGAGACGTATCGTGAACGCCACACAAGTACCAAGAGCTATGCTTACTTGATCTTGACGACCACCATGGTCAGGTCATCGGTTCGGTCGGCCAGGCCGCGGAATCGGCGGATGTCCCAGAGAATATTCTTGGCGATCATTTGGGGTGAGGATTGCGCATAACGGATAAGCGAGTCGGCCAGACGGTCGCGGCCGAACGCTTCGCTGTTGAAGTTCATGGCCTCCACGGTCCCGTCGGTATAGAGGAAAAGCACGTCGCCCGATCGCAGTTCCACCAATCCGCGGTCGTATTTAGATTGCAGGGTCACGCCGAGGGCCATGCCCCCGGTTTCCAAATATTGGATTTGTCCATCGCGCAGGAGCATGGGCGGGTCGTGTCCGGCATTACAGTAGGTTAACCGACGGCCGTCGGGTGTCAGTACCCCGTAGAAAGCCGTGGCGAACTCGCCGGCGCTGGTGTCCCGGCACATGTGTTCGTTGACCTCGGCGATGATCTTATCGAGGTGATACGTATGGTACGCGTGACCCCGGAACGCCGAACGTAGTGAGGCCATGAGCAACGAGGCGGGCACCCCCTTGCCGGATACGTCGGCGATTACGATGCCGAGATTGCCCTCGGAGAAGGGCAGAAAGTCGAAATAGTCGCCCCCGACCTCGAAGATGGGGCGGTAGACCGCGGCGATTTCGGCCTTGTCGAAGGACGGCGGGGCCTGGGGGATCATGCGACGTTGCACCGCCCCGGCATAGGCGAGCTGGTGGGCGTACCGCTGGGCCTCGAGGGCCTCCTTGAGCAGTCGGGCGTTGATCACCAGGGCCGCCGCCTGCGAGGCCACCGCCCGTAGCAGCGATTCCTCGAAGGGGGTGAACACGTGGGGTTCACCCGTATACGCCCGGAGCACGCCGACGGCCTTGCCCCGGAAGATCAGCCCGCAAACTAATCCGCTGACGATACCCTCCTGTCGGGCCTGTTCGGGGTAACGGGTGCGCGGGTCGCCGGGTGCGTCGGCGATATGGACCATTTCGCCGGCCATGGCCGCCGAGTCGATCGAGTTCTCCGAAACCTTTACCGGCCCCTTATTCAGGTATTCGTTCGAGAGGTTATGGACCGCCTTGATGGTCAGTTCCCCGGTGGCTTCGTCGAGCATGCGAATGCTGCACGCCTTGACCCGCATCACCGCACAGACCATGCGGGCGGTTTTATCGAGAATTTCCTGCGGATCAAGCGTACCGGCCAGCAGGCCCACCATGTTGTAAACGGCCGTCAGTTCCTCGATGCGGTGCCCAAGTTCGACATGCTGGCTATCAAGGGTGGCCAATAGCTCGGTGGTCAAGGCCAGCAGATCGCGGGCAGCGGAAGCCTGCTCGGCGGTCCAGGGCGTCACCTGTCCGGCCGCTGCCTGCAGCGCGCCCGAATCCAGCCCAAGGCCCGCGGCCAGGTGTTGGATCGTCTCGCCATCCAGCGGTTTACGAGGCCGATCGCCAAGCGACAGGGCTCCCAGCCGTCGACCGCTATGGATGATCGACGCGGCAAAATGGTCGAGCGAGGCTGCCCGCAATGGGTTCAGGAGTTCTGGTTCCCCTGCGGGTAGGGGGGAGGCGGCCTGGTTGGGATCGGTTCCCTCGGTGGATGCATCTTGCGGTATGGCCAAGCGGTGGGCGTCGATGACCGCCGCCCGTCCGGCCTCTTGCGTCAGCATGGCTTGAATAAGGGCGTTTCCGGCCACGGGGCCGGCAATGACCTGTTTGTGCTCATCGAAGAGTATCGCGGTACACTGGGTTTGCGCGGCGAGAACTTCCAGAACCCGCTCAAGCGGCATCCCTGCCAGCGCGTCGTGAAGATGACGTATCAAAAAATCGCTTATGGACATCCAGGTCCGTTCCTGTCGGCGGTTACTATTCCTGCAAAGACGCATTATACGCCTGACCTGAGTGGTCGGCAATCAGCAAGTATTACTAACAAAGGGGCTTCTGGTTGCAGTTCTTCGGTTCGGGATTATCTCGCGGCGGCCGAGTAGGCGGGGCCGCATAATGTCTTATAATGCCGAAATGGAGGTTCGTTGTCAGTTATGCATCCACGATTAGGGCATGTTTGGCCCGATTGCCGGGCATCGCTAACCGGTCTCTGAGCTATGGATCCTGTTGGCAAACGAGACGGTGTTTATAGGATGAAGATTATGCATGCGTCGTCCGAGTCATTATCCAATAACCCGGGGCGACAGACTCTGCTCCGGCGCCTTTGGTTCCGTGTGTTGATTTATACGGTGGGGATTTACGTCGTCTGGTGTACGATCCTGTATTTCGATCAGGACCGGATGATCTTTCCAGCACACTTGACGCAGGCACCGTTGAACGAGCCTTTCAGCGATGACGCGTTGGTGACGGTTCTGCCTCTGCCGGGCGGCGGAGAGGTGGAATCCTGGTATTTTCCTGCCGTCGCGGCCGACGCGGATAAGCCTCGACCACTGGTGATCTTGTTTCATGGTAACGCCGAACTGATCGATCATCAGGAGGATATCGTACGATTGTTTAGAACTTGGGGGTGCGCGGTTCTATTGCCGGAATATCGCGGATACGGCCGGGCCGGCGGTGTTCCCTCGGAGGTGGGTATTGTCGAGGACTGCGTGCGTTTTTACGACGAAATCGTAAAACGGGCGGACATAGATAAGGAACGCATCGTATTTTACGGCCGATCGCTCGGCGGTGGAGTAGCCGCCCAGGTCGCCGTCCACCGCAAGCCCGCCGCCTTGATTCTCGAATCCACCTTCACCAGTGTCGCTTCGATGGCTGGTCGTTATTGGGCCCCAAGATTTCTGGCTCGCCATCCCTTTCGCACCGATCTAGTCTTGACCTCGCTGGATATTCCCGTCCTGATATTTCATGGAAGTCGGGATACCATTATTCCTGTCGAGCACGGCCGCAAGCTGCATGCTTTGGTCCCCCACGGCATTTATGTCGAATACGATTGCGGACACAATGATTTTCCGGGAACAACCGGCCAAATGGATTATCTCAAGCGGGTGCGGGCCTTTCTAGTGGATTCGGGGATACTGCGTTGAGCGCAAATTGCCCCCTTGGTAGCGGGGCGATATGCTTGAGAACCGGCGGGAATACTCGTGAGTATAAGGATGTGCTTGTGGAGTTTCGGTTCACTGGTCGTATCCCTGACCCTGGTTGACCGGTATGCACGCGTCGTGAAACCTCATGACCCGGTCATGGAATGCTGGGAGTAGAAAAAATGACCTCTGGTTCCGTTATTTCCATGACTGCCGAGGAACTTCTTCGCGGCTGGCAGCCTTTACGCGTTGGCCGGCGGATCGAGGTGCATGCGGAACTGCCTAGCACCAACACGGCCGCCCTGGTGGCGGCGGAGAATCGAGACGCCGACGGGTTGGTTGTCATGGCCGATTATCAGGCCGGCGGACGGGGACGACTTGGACGGATTTGGCATTCGCCGCGGCGGGCCAGTGTATTGTGCAGCGTTTTGCTTGTAATGGATGACCCCTCCGCCGCGACGCCGCGCGGCAATCCCGATCTCCAGACGACTTCTGCGGACGATCCCGGTATTGGCGGACGACTGACTCTCTTGGCCGCGGTCAGCGTTTGCGCGGCCGTGCGTCAAGCTACGGAGATTACTCCGAGCATCAAATGGCCAAACGATATTTTCGTAGGCGGCCGTAAGATGGGCGGAATTTTAATTGAATCACGGTCCTTGGGCGGCCGGATGCGGGCTTGGGTTATCGGGATCGGCCTTAACTGTCATCAACAGGCCGGCCATTTTTCGCCTGAACTGCGTGAAACAGCTACCTCGCTCGATCTGGCGGCCTCGCACCCGATCGATCGGACGGCGGTTGCGCGGGAGTTGCTCCGTGCCCTGGATGCGCGATTGTCAGATCCCGCTAGTCCGTCAGATCGGGTTTTGCATGATGAATGGAGTCGGTATGCTTTGCCCATCGGGCACCGCGTGCGTTTACGCTGTGACGGTCGGGAATATGCCGGCCAGACACTCGCGGTCGAGCCGCATGGCGGGTTGATTGTTCAATGTGACGGGGGCATACGAAAATGGTTTGATCCGCAGCGTACCACTTTGTTATAGTCGGTATGCCGCGAGCGATGACGTATCACTTTGCCGTTGCTCCAAGGGTGAACACTTATGGTCGATCGGAAAACGCCATCCTCGCGATCGCGGCGGGCTTCGCCCGACGGCGGGCGAAAAAACGGTCGGCCGGCCAAGCGAATGCCGAACCGTACAGCGGATCCGGCCCCAGAGGCAACACCAGAGGCGGACAACTCGGTGCCATTGGTTGATCCCGAGGATGTGATCGCTTTGCGCGTGCCCAGGAAGATGTCGCCTTTTGTCCGGCCCAATATTTCGTACGAGGAAATATCGAAAACGATCGAGCCTCTGGCGGTCCTGATCGGACTGGCCGCCGGATGGCAGTTATTCGGTATGCGCACCATTGTGGCCGCGGCCATGGACCCGCTGGAATCTACATCAATCATGGTGCTTGCCGTAGCCCTGTTGGCCGCCGCGATCGGCCCCTGGTTTCCCGAGCGTGTCATATTATGGGTGACTCGCATGGTGGTGCGGCGAACCCGCAAGCCTCACGCTCCCACCGGAGACGAATCCGGTACTTTCTGGATGTTACAAGCGGCTCGTGATCGAGATCCGGCCATGCATTGGTTGGCGGTCTCCGTATTGGCTACCGTGGCCGCGCTGGCTGCATTGCTTACCTTGGCGGCAAGCGGGCTGGTCATTAACCTGTACCACTTTTTCCTCGATAGTTTTTTCTGGACGACGACAACCCTTACCCTGCTCGAATGGGGCGGTGTGTCGATATATCTTGGGGGCTCGTGGGCGATGAACGGCTTGGTGCTCTCCGCACTGTTGTCGGTCGGGACCGCGGGGCGGGCTTCCATGCGGTCTTCGGTCGGAATTCCCGTGGGATTGATTGTGGGTTTTGCCTTGGCTGGCTATACATATGAAGCTTGGGCAAACGAGGGGTTGTCGGGTGGACAGAGTTATATGCTCGGCATCTTGCCGATGTTCATGCTGGCCGGCGTGGCCGCCAAATGCTCGCAACAATTGGACCTCCCGCTCCGTAAACCAGTCGATTCGGAAACGGCCGCGCCGGAAGTCAGCGCTTCGGCCGAGGGGCTTATCTGGATGTCTATGGTGACTTGGGGTCTGGCCGCCGCCTGGTCGGTTCAAGGGTGGTTGGCCTGCCGTAGACTTATTGCCCCCCAGGATTCAAACGCGATTATGTCCGCTTGGTGTGTTGCTGTTGTGGGCCTGGGGTTCCTTTTCGCGTCCTTGCAGAACCGTCAGCGCGACGGCACGACTTCGGGGTGCGGAATGGCCTTGTTGGCTGCGGGGTTGGGTATCGCTTTAGCCGCTACTGGCGTGGCATTTTGGCCCATCGGACGGGCGGCGGGGGTGTTTCAAATTGTTATGTTGGGCTTACCGATCGGGTATGCCTTACGCTATGTTCAACGGGCCTGGCTGTCCCGGGTGGGTAGTGAAACCCTGGGGTATGAGCAACTGCTTAGCGCCGTATTGGGAGGGCTCGGGATAGGTATGCTTTCCGGGCACTTCTTGGCGGGACCGCATCTCGGCTCGATGGGCACTCTCTGTGCCGGTGCACTTCTGTTGATGGCTTTGGGTGGTCTGTTACAGATATTCGTGTACGATCGGCCGGTACGGGTTCAGCATCAGCGTTTGGCGTTGGTGTTCGCTTCACTGGCCGGGGCCATCGCTTTGTTGCCGGCCGACGCACGGAAATGGATCGACTATCGGCGATCTCTTCCATTGCCGGGGCAGGCCGGTATTCAGCTTGCCTGGCCAGGCCCGGCCATCCCATTGATGGGGTTGCGCGTGGGCATGATTGGGGTCAGTGCCGAGGAAGCCGAGGCCTGGCGCGGGTCGCGAGAGATTCTTGTGGAGGTTATGCCTCTGATAAGTGCGTCAGTGTCCGCGCACCCCCCGATACGAATCTCTCAGCAATTAACGCTTTTTGGGGATAGCGCGTTCCGCCGCTTGCGTTACGAGACTGGCTTGTACGATATGATCTACCAACGGTGTCGATCCGCTCCTTATCTGCCGCGGTTCGCGGAATATTCCGAGGAATGGTTTGCTTTGCTGGCCGCCCATATGACCTTGAGTGGGCAGGTGATCGTGGATGTCCCGACAACCGGCTTGAGTGCTGACGCTTTGGCCGTGATTGCCCAGACTTTCCGGCAGACCATGCCCGGTACGGCCGAATGGACGCTGGTGCACTCTGAACAGACCTATGTACGTCTTAAGGCGGTGGCGGGAGATTTTCGGAATCAGACTTTTCGGGCAACGGATAACTGGATGCCCCTTGAACGCCTTATCCCCAGGGAAATGTCTGCCCACTCGATCCGTCGCGATCGCATAACCCCGCGGCTCTCAGCCGAGGGCCCGAATCTGCTTGACGGGGAGGCTATGTTCCATTCGCAATAGTACCACCGGCCGCGCCCCGGATTGATATGCCGCTCATACCGCCCGCCATGACAAATTGATAAGCATATAGTCGCACTCGTCACGTATGTTATCCTCGCTGAATACCGATCGCGGTCGTGATCGCCGGTTATCGGACTGAGCGTTTACCTCGCCGATCAATCCATTGAATCCATAACATAAGTTGATTTGGTAGCTTACCGATACTGGAATGAGGCGGTATGTTTCCGTGCGAAATGTTCGTTTGCCGTGGACCAAGGCGGATATGGCTGTTAACGATCGGGAATCTGCGTGTCATGGGTTGTTCACCTCTGCGAACAATGGGCATTGTCCTCGTGGGTTGACCATTGTGGAAGTTCTTATCGTGGTCATCGTTCTGGGCATCGTGGCCTTTACGGTCGTGCCACGTTTCAGCAGGGCGGCGTCCGATCACGAGGATAGCCGACTCAAGAGTCATCTCGAGGTTGTTCGCCGACAGATCGAGTTATATCGCATAGAACACGACGGGCAATTCCCGTCGGCAACGAACGAGGACGCTTTTCTCGACCAGATGCTGCGTCGACACG
>JAAYCU010000030.1 GCA_012729595.1 Phycisphaerales bacterium | reverse complement strand
GCGTCGCCGCCGTCACCCGGGCTCTCCGCGAATCGCCGGGCGTCCGCGTCGCCGAGGTAAGCCTCTCCGAAGGCCAGGCCGTCATCCACGGCACCGGCCTCGACCCGGCGAACCTGATCAATACGGTTTTAAGGTACTTGAGTAACGATCATCTCCCGGGCAATCAGGTAAACACCCGCGAGTACCAGGCCGACCCCCACCCACTGGCCGGGTGAGAGATGTTCGTCAAGGATTTTCCAGGCCACCACGGCGATGATGGCAAACCCGCCTCCGACCATTACCGGATAGGCCGCGCTGATTTTGATGCGGTGCAGGGCGTAAGTATACAGGACGACATTGCCCGCGAAGAGCAACAAACCGCCCAGTAACACCCAATTACGCAACACTTCACTGACCAACGACATATAACCTTCTTGCGGATCGAGTCCGGTCTGTCCGAAACGCCGGACCCCGAATTTCATCATCAGATTAGCCATTGCGTTCAGCAATAGGGCTGCCGCCAGAGCGATCACGTAGCGCATATCCGCAACTCCCTTCACTCACCCGGCCTCGCCGGTTTTCTTAGCCGGCGGTCGACAAGCGTTCCCGGGCCGAATACCCCACCCGGCCATTCAATTACGAGCGGTTTGCTCCCTTGATAAGGACCGATATAATACACCCGCGTACGCGGGAGATGTCAAACTACGGCCATGCCGGCCGGCCCTCATACCCCCGATCATCCACTGATCGCAGGTAAGTTTACCGGCCGACACGTAATGAGCCCGCATGTTGCCTTACAGCCCATTATATTGAGGAGATCATACATGTTCAGAAAGACCAACCGTCGCGATTTCTTAAAATCATCCGCGTTGGCCGGCACCGGCTTCTGGGTTGCGGAACGAACCCTGCGAGCGCAGAACACATCAGCCAACGAGAAACTGAATATTGCCTCGATCGGAGCGGGTGGCCGGGCCGGTGGTGTCGTGTTCGACACGGTGAATCAATGCAAGGACCAGGTGAATATAGTCGCCTTGTGTGACGTAAACGACGATCGTGCGGGCAAAACCTTTGAGGCCTTCCCACAAGCTCGCCGGTTTCACGATTACCGGGAAATGCTCGAAAAGATGCACAAGGAAATCGACGCAGTGATTGTGGGCACCCCGGACCACACCCATGCTCCGGCGGCCATGATGGCCATGAAGCTGGGCAAACACGTTTACTGTGAAAAACCGTTGACCCATACCGTGCATGAAGCCCGGCTGCTAGCCGAAACCGCCGCGAAGTACAAAGTCGCGACACAGATGGGCAACCAGGGAACCTCCATAGATAAGTTCCGTGAGAGTGTCGAGGCCCTGCGAGCCGGTGTCATCGGACCGGTGCGCGAAATATATTGTTGGACCAATCGGCCGGTATGGCCCCAGGGAATTGACGCCGTGATGCAACACCAGGGAGTGCGCTACGCCCTGCGAGGTACGGATCAGCCAGCCCAGGCCCCCGATGCCAAGCTCTGGGATCTCTGGCTCGGACCAGCCCAGTTTCGCCCGTACGATCAGATTTACGTGCCGTTCAAATGGCGTGGCTGGTGGGATTTCGGTACCGGAGCGCTAGGCGACATGGCCTGCCACACAGCCAATCTGCCTTATATGGGCTGCGACCTTGGTTTGCCGACCAGTATCGTCTCTGAGGTCTCCGCGGATATGAATCCGGAAAGCTACCCGACCTGGAGCATTGTCGATTACGATTTCCCCGCCCGCGGCGATCTGCTCCCGGTAAAATATCACTGGTACGACGGAGGAGTCCATAAGCCACGCAAAGTGACGGAGAAACTGAGCGAGTTGCTGGACGGCGATGAGGTGCCCGGCAGCGGCTGCGTGATTATCGGGGACAAAGGCAAGCTGATTCCTTCCGGCGATTACGGGGCCGGTTACGAACTTAGACCGGCCAAGAATTTTGAAGGCTATACTCCGCCGGCTCCGAGCCTGCCGCGCTCGCCCGGCCATCAACGGGAATGGGTCGAGGCCTGCATGGGCGGGCCCCCGGCATTGTCCAACTTCGCCCATGCCGCCAAATTTACGGAGATGGTTCTCCTTGGTTGCGTGGCAATACGGGTCGGCCAGCGTATCGAATACGATGGAGCCAGCGGGCGGATTACCAATCTGCCGGATGCCAACCAATACCTGACCAAGGAATATCGCAAGGGTTGGGAACTGTAAGCCTACTCCCACAAAACACAAACCGCGGAAGAAACAGCTTTTTCTTCCGCGGTTTTTTTATGGCCTGCATAGTATCGCGAACACGACGCACGACGAAACACGGAAACGGAGATTAATACTCCGGAAGAATTCCGATCGCCTCGAGCGCTTCGATTATCCCCCGGGCATACGCTCGCGCCCCGTCGGGATTGGGATGACCGACGGAAACGTACAAGCATTGGAACACATTATCCGCCACGGCTTCCCGCAAGCACACATACACCCGGGTCAGGAGGGTGGAATCCTCCGGGAAAAACTTGAGCACGTCACCGAGCAGGTCGGACAAAAATGCGTTACTGGTGGTCAGGCTCCACAGCCATTTTTCCGGCCCGAAAACGGCGTTGGCCGGGCCGAAGCGGGGGTCGACGAAAACAGCCGGCGGGGTTCCAGAATAGGCGGCGTTTAAGTCGTCGACAGCGGCGGCCAAATTCATACTGGAGGTTTCGTAAAATATAGTCGAGTTCGCGGCCATCTTCTCGATATAAGCACTGATGGCCTCGCTATCATTCTCATCAACCTGCTCACCCATAAGCTGAGCTAAATCTCTGATACCGAACAAATCCGATTCCAGGCTGACGATCGGGAAATAACCGATAACTACGATAGCCGCCCGAGGCGCCAGACGCCGCACCTTATCGAGCAGGCTGGACATCTCCTGGCCACAGTATTCCTCAGTCACGGCAACAAGCGTTTCAGCCGGTGTGTCCGGATCAAGAATCGTCCCGATACCCACATCGTTGATGCAGCCGTCCATGATGACCAGATCCAATGATTCCGGCTCCTGCATCAGGTCAGCCTGCCCGGTGATGGACGTACGCAAGCGCGGCGCCTCACCGAAACAATAAAACCCGCAAATGCCATCGGCATCGCTGGGCACGATACGGGCTCCCGTAATCGCCCATGTTTGAGTGATAACCCGCTTACCGGTGACGGCTTCAATCCATTCCGCAGTCAAAGTGGTAAACTTGTCCCGATGATTCAAGCCATTCCCCCACAAGATCGAATCGCCAACCACCGCCAGATAGAAAAAGTCCGGCACCAGCTCGATCCGATCTCCGGCCAAACTCCCCCCCTCGGCGGTACTCGAAATGTAACACTCCAGGGTGCGAATCGCGCGGAGCAAATCCACCGGAACAAGGAAGGCTACTCGCCTCCCCGCGGGCGAGTTGATGTTACCGTCCGCGAGAACGCTGAAAACGGGCTGGCCGGCGGCCAGCGTATCGGCCGATGCGCTGGCCAGGATAGCGAGTTGAGTGATCGGCTCGTCGGATACGGGGGCGGCCGGAAGATCGATCCTGATCAAATCTGTTTTCGTGCCGGCATGCGGATCTCTCAGGCGAGCCCGCAATAACTCTGGGCGGGTGGCGGCGATCGTCATGAAAAAGCCGACAGCCTGCCCGGCGGCAGGATCCTCGGACCGAATATTCAAGGCGTACTCAGGCCGGTAGCTTTTTGCCAGTCCGACGATGGGAGGCGCCAGCAATTCGGTAGTAATAATGTATACCGGTTCGATGGTCGCCACACCCGGCACGGGATTGGACTCGCATCCCGGCCAGACGGTGCCGGCCACCAGGATTAACCCAATAAACACACGCATAACTTGCCGGCATCGACCCATAGCTACTCCACGATTTCCAGTACGTCGAGCACCTCGACGAAGGGGCCGTTATGACATGCCGCCGTCAAATCGGTCCTCGTTACCAGCTTGAGCCGGGAGGTTACCCCCGGTGTAACCACTCTATCGAACAACTCGTTCTCCATCTTGGCATCTTGATAAAGATAGTAGGTGATACCGTTATCGCCGATCCAGACCAGACATCCCCCGGAGAGTGTGGTCGTCCCGCTCAACACGAAAGGAGTACCCACCGAAAACAGGGAATCAGCGCTGGGGATCTGAATCGTGCAACCCGCGATTCCTATAATCATCACAACATTCCAGCCGAGCAGACGAAACAGATTCCGGCGGCCGCGACCATCGGCGGAGCGGTGGCCGGCCAAGGGCCGGTTGGGACTTGTACGTTGATATTGTCGCAAACCTGTCATAAACCTCTCCTGATAACCAGCCAGTTCTTTTGGCAACCAGTACCCTTAGACAAACGCATGAGTCTCGCCAACCCGGCATTCCGGGTCCGCCTTCCCCCCTGCCACCGTTTGTATCCGCCCCCCCCTCCAGTACAATACTTACGGGCGGTAACGGGCGGATGTAACCACCCGAAGGTGGCCCGGACCGCCAAGTTATTGTACCGTCCGGGAGTCGGTTATGGCCAGAATGAAGGCCGCTCATCGTCGCGAACAACTTTTAGAATCGGCCGCCCGGTGTTTCGCCAAGTACGGCTACCGAGGCACGACCACAGCCCGGATAGCCGCCGAGGCCGGCGTATCCGAGCCGATAATTTATCGGCATTTCAAGACCAAACAGGATTTGTTTATCGCCCTAATCGATAAGGTAGGCGACGAAGTACTCAGCGAATGGCGTAAGGCCACCGCCACCCACGAAAACCCGCTGGACAAGCTCCGGGTGGTGCTTTACCAGAACCCGGCCACCGCCGACCCCCGGACACGGGACATTTACCGCCTCCTCTTCCACGCCTCGATCGAGACATCCGAGCCCGAAATCCGCCAGGCTATCCGTGACCATTACGAGTGCTACGTGCGTCTACTGGCGGGGGTTATGGCCGAGGCCCAACAAGCCGGCCAGATTCGCACCGACTTCCCCCCCGAATGGCTCGCCTGGCAGATTATCCACGCCGCCGTAGGCTTTGCCATGGTCAGGCCCCTGGAAATCCCCAGCCACACTGGTCTCGGTTTCGTGGAAGGGACTATCAAGCTTTTAATCGAAGTCTTATCCCAAAATAAACAGTGATGTGTTCCAACCGTCGAATACCCTGCCATACGACGGGCGCTGAATGTCAGCAGGATAGCGGCATTCTCTTAACCGTCGGTCCTCCGGGAGGTTGGTTCACGGATCGAAATTGTCGGATCCCGGGGATTGGGCTGGTTGTTTAACTGTTCGATGATAGTAGCGGGGGAAATGGCTTGGAGAAACCCTCCACGGAATAACCCGACACTCTGCACCACGGCGGCAATGAAGTTGTAAACCGCCAAGGCAATGACCGCCACCAAAACGCCGTTGTAGGCCGACAGATCTATCATGGCGGTGCCGGACAGAATGACGGCCAACCCGACGATGGTGCCAAAGGCGACCCAGCCGGTCCGGCCGCTTCGGGTATGCATGGCCGCCAGAAACAGATTGGCCGAGTTGGTCAACGGCTGTGGAATCAATCCCAGCAAGGCCAGGAAGGTTAAACGCAGAATGGTTTGGTTATCCACTTTCAGGACAGTGACGAAAATCAGCTTATGCAACGGGGTCAAGGCCATGGCAAGTACGCAGACCGTGATGGCCGACACCAGCATACAAGTAAACCGCAGAAGCGTGCGCAAGTTTTGCAGGGAAGTGGAATGCGCCACAATGGCCGGCTGGATGGCATGCAGCATACTGAACATCACCCAGCTAGTATCGCGTATGAGATTGAAGGCTGCGCCGTTTTCCTCGGGCAAGCGGGCTCGATTTATAAGCATAACCATGATCGGCCCGTTGATCTGCGTCAGGACGCTGGCGAGCATCAGCGGTCCGGCGTACTGGACGTATTGACGGTAGGTTAGCAAGGGGCCTTCCCCTGCTTCGGTCCACTGCGGTTTGTTCCAGAGGGTCAGCAGAATAAAAGCGGTTTCGGCCGAGATTCCGACCAGGTAGGTCAGGCCACCGAGCACAGGCCCGGTAAGGGTGCTGTTGATGGCATAACCGAAAACAAACAAGGCCATCATGGCCAGACGCAGAAACGTACCGAACCCGACATACCAGGTCTGGCCGTTATTAATATGGCAACCATGGCCCATGCCGCGTAGAGCGACCAGCACGGGGATAGGCACGAAGGCGAGCATCCCACCACGGGCCATGGCCGCGATCTCCGGATCGGTACTGAGCAAGGTGCCGAAGAGCAGGTCGCCGGCGACATCGACCCGGCTTACCAAAATGAGAATGAACGAAGAGATCAGGGCAAAGAAAACGAAAAAGGAACCGCAGCGGTATAAGGACCGTCGGTCGGTAACGGTCCGGATGGCCACGTTGCGAGCAAAGAACATCGGACTGTAAAGAAATATACTGGTCGCGAAGGTGATTAGAAAAGCGGACAGATGTATGCGTTCGCCATCGGCATCATGCATCCAGGTGATGCCAATAGTCACCAGCGGGGCTGATCCGGACATCATCAGAAACGTCAGGGCCAGCGGGAGACTGAACCAGAAGAGGTATTTGAGGGTCAACCGCTCGGATTGGCTGGCAATCGGACTACTGGCAGGGTTGGACAAAGTCATGATCGCTGTGCATATACCATGATTAACGAGGGTTTCCTTTAACGACGCGGGTATTATACCCCACCAGGCAACGATTTCGAGTATCCGCGGTGGCCCATGATGTCCCAAACGACCCAGGATAAGGGAGTCATTCCCAAGCGCCATCTCCTTGCGACGGGCCGATAAATTCGCTCCGCAGTATTGCGTGGGAGAGCCCGCAACCGGCCAGACGAACAACACCAAGTTTTCGGACCATAACCAATCGCAATGTATCAGCAGGAAGCAAGTTTTACTCATCAGGTTCCGGTTTCCAAACGATAGAGTGCATAGGCCATGGGGTTGGAGTGTCCTGGCCGGATGGTCTGGGCATGGATCTCGTATGCGGGGTACCGGAAAAACATGGCGACGCGGGGATGCGTCAGCAAAAGGATGAACTGTTCATCAGAAAGGGGCCGCACATGGCAACGACTTTATTGAGTGAACCGCATCGGGGAACCGCCCTGATGGAAACCGCCGCGGGCGATCACGGCGGGAAATACCTGACTTTCAAGCTGGCCAACGAGGAATACGGCTTGGAGATCCTCAAGGTCCGCGAAATCAACGGAATGATGGACATCACCGCCGTACCCCAGATGCCACCCTACATGAAAGGGGTGATCAATCTGCGCGGCAAGGTGATTCCGGTCATTGATCTGCGTCTGAAATTCGGCTTCATGGAAATCGAGCATACCGAACAGACCTGTATCATCGTGGTTGATGTAGGCCAGGATATAGGCATCATCGTAGATACCGTATCCGAGGTGCTGGATATCAAGGGTGAAAGCATCGAGCCTCCGCCGCAGGTGGGCAAGGCGGTGGATAACAGCTTCATCCTCGGGATGGGCAAGGTCGGCGATTCAGTGAAGATCCTGCTGAACATCGCCCGTGTACTGACCGAGGAAGAAATGCTCGACTTGAATGACGCAACCGGCTCAGCACAGGCCAACGAATTGGCCGAGGTCGGGGTCTGATACCCGCCACGTCCGCATAATAGAATAACCTCTATTTCCCCTCGATACGCCGGTTCGAAAAGCGCCGACGGATCGAGGGGAAAAGCATTTTACCGGCGATCAATCATAAAAACCGTATTCGTATGCAGCCTCGAACAGCGCGACCACGTTCTCGGGGGGAACGCCATACTGAATATTATGAACGTTGTTGAAAACGTAGCCTCCGCCAGGCTTGAAGGTAGTCATATTTGTCCGTACGTGTTCACGAATCT
>JAAYCU010000029.1 GCA_012729595.1 Phycisphaerales bacterium | reverse complement strand
CTTCATTGTTGAAATGCCGAATTCCATTCCCGCCGACGAACATGATGCCCTGATGAAACACACCCTGACCTGTTGGCTGCAACGCAGGATGGAAGATGACACGCAGGCGTTTGTGCGGCATTATGCCCGCAAAATGGGCGAGGAACCCAAGGGGGTTCGCATTAAAGACCAGAAGCATTTGTGGGGTAGCTGCGGCAAGGATCGCATGGTCAATCTGAACTGGCGGTTGATTTTCATGCCCAAGACCGTGCTGGAATATGCCGTGGTTCATGAGTTATGCCATTTGCGCTACCGCAACCATTCGGCGGCGTTTTGGAGTCTGCTCAGGAGCCTGCTTCCCGATTATGAACGTCGCAAGGCGTGGCTGGAGCAGCATGGGGCGGGATATGAGTTGTAGGTCGGTGTCGTTATCAGGAGAGTGATATTATGATTCAAATGCTTGCAATTCTTATTTGCTTAGGGGCCATAATAACAGGATTATTTTCTCTTTTTTGGGGATGGATTATTTGTAAGAGTTCAGCCGAATGCAATGAATAAGAATAGGGCAAAATGTTAAAATAGGCAACTTGCGCGCTGCGCCGGTCTCTGGTATACAACGTTTCATGCGGCCAGGGAAGGCAAAATTGATTCAGGCATTGATCGACGCAACCGTGCGTGGCGAACTGACCGAAGCACAGGCCGGACAAATCTATGCGTATGGACCCGAAGTGGTGACGATGGTTCTCCTGGCGGTGAGTAAACGCCTCGCCGAGCAACCCGAGCCGTCCCTTGGGCAATCGCCATCCACACCATCAGGACAGATTCCCGTTTACACCAAGCCCAATACTTCCAAGCGGCGTAAACGCCCCGGGGCTAAGCCCGGCCATCCGGGACAGTCGGCCCCAACCTCTTCGGATCGATCGGCAACAAGAACACCGATTGAAACGTTGTCCACAATGCAACGGTCTCCTCCAGCGTTGCACCCGCTGCCGCAGCCGGATTATCGAAGATATTCCGGAGCAGGTTCAGCCGGTGGTGACCGAGCACCTCATTCATCGTGATTACTGCCCACACTGCAAGCAACACGTTGAGCCGGTGGTTCCGGATGCCCTGCCCCATGCCCTGCTGGGTCATCACGTGATCAGCTTGACCAGTTGGCTGCATTACGGATTGGGCATCACCATTGACCAGATCGTGGACATTCTCTCGTATCATCTGCAGACGAAACTAACCCCGGGCGGACTGGTGAATGCCTGGCAGCGATTCGCGGAGATTCTGGTTGAATGGTACGACCAGATTAGCGAGCAAGCCCGGCAATCCACCTATTTGCACGCGGATGAGACGGGTTGGCGGGTCAACGGCCAGACTTATTGGTTATGGTGTTTCGCCAACGCCCAGGTGTGTTACTATATGATCGATCGCAGCCGGGGCCAGCCCGCCCTGCGGAAGTTTTTCACCGAATCGTTCGATGGGGTATTGATCACCGACTTTTGGGCCGCCTACGCATCGGTGGAGGCGGCGGATCGGCAGTACTGTTTCCCCCACCTGCTGCGCGAGCTGGAGAAGGTGGATCAGCGTAATGACTCGCCCGAATGGCGGGCTTTCGCTAAAAAGCTGCGACGGTTGTTGCGGGACGGGTTCCCGTTATTCGAAGGAGTGTGTCGAGCTTAAGCCGTTGCAGACGGAACTCTGGGACGACAATCTACTCGAACTCATTCGAGATGCCGCAACAAGAGTTGCTGGGACTGAGACTGAATTGGTTCTTGATTTGTGTGTATCGGACGAGGGTTTCGAGCATGCTTGGCGCAACATGCAGGCCGCGTACCAGAAAGCGCTAACGGGGGCACCTTGGATTGCCGATTGCCGGATGAGTGTATTCACGGACATCTGCTACCAAGGCAGAATGATAGATGCCGACGGCCGATCGCGTTGGGACGCAATTCTGTGTCTGTGCAGTACCGATCCCGCCGAAGCGCCACAGACGGGAACAAGGATGGTTGCACTCGCGCTTGGGCGGCACGACAAGATAGCTTTACTATGGAAGTCCGGAGCTGCGCTACCCTTTGAGGCCGTTGCACCGGTGCGTGTGGAAATACGTTTCGATTCGGATAACAATCGATGGAAGCTCCGCTATGGGGATCAACCTGAGAGAGAGCTGGATCCCGCAGGGAGCGAACTCATCGGCGAAAAACTCGTGGAAACCAAAGGTCAAACATGGTTTCAAGTATTCTCTGGCGACCTGCTCTAAGATGAGTTGGCGTCGACCATTCGTGTAGGTAAACATCTGCGAGATAGATATGCAATCAAGAATTGCTCCGATGAATGCATCATTTCCAGGGCCACCCCTCCCCCCTGGTCTGGGATTTGGTTCCAAAACAGTGTACCTATAACGGGGGTTCATTACCCTTGCGACTTGTTCAGCTTGTCTCGTCCTTTTTTAGGAGCGTGTTTGGGAGGTAATGACAATGATCAAAATGATGACCTTGACAGTGTTGATGGCAGGCGTGATCACTCCGATGACGATCCTGTCCAGCAGCGATAGTAGCAAAGACATTCGGGAATTGACCAAGCGGGTCGAAAAGCTCGAAAAGGCAGCCGAACAGACGACCAAAACCCTGGACGTAATGAACAAAAAAGTGTCGGAATTGTAAGAAAAACTCCGCTCGATGGGACAACATATCTCCAAGAACCCAAGCGGCTCAAGTGTTCAAAACAAAGAGATATTATTAAGTAAGAGATGATGATGGCATTAACTATGGTAAAGATAGTGAGAAACTATAATAGAACCAATGAAGGTACTTAATATTAGATACATAGATAGATACTGTAGCACACGCAAATCCCTATTGCTATAAACCACGAAGCTATAATGGTTTATAGGTAGGTGTCAACGCCGTCCTGAAAGTGGGGTAAATCGGCCGGTTTGAAAATGGGGTTTTCTTCCGGCGGATCTTCTTCCACCCCTTCAATAAATCGTTTTCTTCCTTTGCGGTTTTCTTCTTGCGGGTT
>JAAYCU010000028.1 GCA_012729595.1 Phycisphaerales bacterium | reverse complement strand
AACCCGCAAGAAGAAAACCGCAAAGGAAGAAAACGATTTATTGAAGGGGTGGAAGAAGATCCGCCGGAAGAAAACCCCATTTTCAAACCGGCCGATTTACCCCACTTTCAGGACGGCGTTGACACCTGCCGCTGGCGTTGACAGGTTGGGGTATCGGCCGGTAGGATACGCTCGTACTGGCGCATGCCTTTTTGCGGGCGACAAGCCCGCCGCGAAGGTGTTCCCGCGTGTGAGGTTGGATCCATGAAACGATGGCTTTGGCTGCTTTGGTTGATAATCGGCTCGATGGTGCTCAGCGTCGGCTGCGGCGACGGGGTGGCCTACACCCGGCGCGAACGCGAACAGAGATGGCGGCAGTATTTCCAGGACGACATGGAACAGCTCAACGACGATTTCGACCTGTTCATGCTCAACGATCGCCCCAGCCGCCTGTCGCGGTGGAAATAACCCCCACGGCGTTGGGCGAATCCGTTTCTTCCTTACTTCCCTGTTGAGGTTTGCTCTGGCGGATTGACGGCACCGAATCGCCGTTCGCGGGCGGCGTACGCGCGGATGGCCTCGTTAAGCTGTTCGCAACGAAAGTCAGGCCAGAGCACGTCGGTGACATACAGCTCGCTGTAACTGATCTGCCAGAGAAGGAAATTGCTGACCCGCATCTCGCCGGCGGTGCGGATGAGCAGGTCGGGGTCCTGGATTCCTCGGGTATACAGGGCGGCGCTGATGTCGCCCTCTTCGATGGCCTCGGGCTCCAGCCGGCCGTCCCGGACCTTCCGGGCTAGTTCGCGGACGGCATCGACGATTTCATCGCGTCCGCCGTAGTTAATCGCCAGTACAAGCCGCAGTCCCCGGTTCCCCGCGCTCATCGATTCGGTCTTTTCCAGTTCGCGAAGCACGTCCTCGGGCAGATCTTCGCGGCGTCCAATCTGGACCAGCCGAATCTGATTGGCCATGAGCTCATCGCGTTCCCTGACCAGGTTCTCGACGTACAAGGCCATCAGGGCGTCGACCTCTTCCCGAGGCCGCTTCCAATTCTCGGTGCTGAAACTGTATAAGGTAAGCGTATCGATCTGCAGGCGGGCGCAATGGGTGACGATCGCGCGGACGGATTCGGCGCCTTTGACGTGCCCGCGCACCCGCGGCAGGTTCCGCTGTCGGGCCCAGCGCCCGTTGCCGTCCATGATAATGGCGATGTGCTGCGGGAGCCGTTCGCGGGCCAGGCCGAGCTCCTTGATCGTGTCAAGCGGCGTTTTATCGTCGTTTGTGCTCATGATCCACGTTGACCAGGATGATTTCAGCGATTTCCACTCGCCACGGGGGATACTATTTGCGCATTAGGGTCTGGGTTCGTTCGGGGCCGACGCTGACGATAGCCAGTTCCACGCCCATCAACTCCTCGATACGATCGAGGTAGCGGCGGGTCGTTGACGGGAGTTGTTCAATCGAGCGTGCTTCGCGCAAATCCTCCGGCCAGCCGGGCAGATATTCGATCACCGGCTCGGCCTGCTCCAGCAGGGCGGCGTCGGCGACCATGCCGGGCAGAGGACCATCAGGCGTCCGGTAGCCGGTGCAAACGCCGACCTGTTCAAGACCGCTGAGCGTATCCAGGTGCATTACTGCCAGGACGGTTGCCCCGGTAAGCCGGGCGCTGTAGCGGCCGGCCACCGCATCAAACCATCCGCAGCGCCGCGGTCGTCCCGTGGTGGTCCCGTATTCGTGTCCGCGATCCCGGATGTACTGGCCGATTTCGTTATGCAGCTCGCTCGGGAACGGACCGGCCCCGACCCGCGTAGTATAGGCTTTGGTGACGCCCACGCAGGCCTGGATCGTCTGTGGCGGCACGCCCGCCCCGGCCGGTACCCCGATAGCGCTGGTCGTGCTGCTGGTCACGAAGGGGAAGGTGCCGTGATCGATGTCCAGAAGGGTGCCGTTGGCCCCCTCGAACAGCAGTCGCTGACCCGCGTCCATCGCTTCCAGCAGAAACCGCGTGCTGTCGCATACGTTGCCGGCCAGCCGCTCGGCGTACCCACGATACTCCGCGACAATCGCCTCGGCATCGAGCGGTTCGCGATCATCGTACAACGCGGCGAAAATGCGGTTTTTTCGTTCCACGATACGGGTTATTTTTTCGTGCAGCACATTCTCGTTAAGCAAGTCGGCTACCCGGATGGCCGTCGCCCGTTGCATCTTGTCGGCGTAGCAGGGACCGATCCCGCGGGCCGTGGTGCCGATTTTTTTTGCGCCCAACGCGTTTTCGCTGAGCATGTCCTGTTTTTTGTGATAGGGCATGACCACGTGGGCCCGGTCGCTGATCCTCAAATGTTCGCCGACGACGATGCCGCGGGCGGCCAGCGCGTCGAGCTCCTCGATCATGCGGCCGAGGTCGACGGCCACCCCCGGACCGACCACCGCGGTCCGGTCCCGGCTCAATACGCCCACCGGCAACAGATGCAGGGCGAATTTCTCGTTACCGATCAGTACGGTATGCCCGGCGTTGCCACCACCGTTATAACGGACCACGATGTCGAAATGCTCGGTGAGCAGATCGACGATCTTGCCCTTGCCCTCGTCGCCCCAGTGCAGGCCCACGACGCACGTATGTCCCAGTCTGGCGAGATTCATGCCGTCTTTCCGTTTCAAAACGCCGCGAATTCAGGTGGGTCAATTGTCCGCCTGTGATCGCAACGGACAAACAAAAACCGCTCCGCGGCAAGCGGTCTGGTATAGTCAAGAGTCCATCCAATCGCTTATACAAGCTCTCACTTGTAGGCTATCCTTCGGGTGGAAACGCGTCAAGTCGAGCTCCACCGAGGCGCTTGCGTTCTTACGTTCGCCTTATTTTGCGGAGTGAATTCGAGCGGTCCGGAAATCCTTCCCCGCAGTGACCTGCATTCTTGATGATCCAGCGGCGAGTTCCAAAAAGTTTTTTTGTTT
>JAAYCU010000027.1 GCA_012729595.1 Phycisphaerales bacterium | reverse complement strand
GATAGTGAACATGGCGGTGTTCTCCGGTGTGTTGCTGTTCACAACATACATCGGCCAGAAACACCGCTTTTTATTCGCGCCAAGCCGCATCAGCCACCAAATCGGTCAGTTTGAGTAATAAGAAGCACCGTTCGAGCTCGTGGCACATTTTATCAGGAGGTTTCCATGCGTATTCAGGTGTTCGCAAGGAACGTCACACTGGCCCCGTCCCTGGCAGAGTTCATCGAACGTCGTCTGCAATTCGCCCTTGGCAGATTTTCTTCAAGGGTGAATGAGGTGATGGTCCGTCTTGACGACCTCAACGGCCCGCGTGGCGGGGTAGACCAGCAGTGCCGGATTGACGCGAGTGTATTACCATCCGCCCATAAGACGGCCGCGGGCAAGGGGGCGAGCATACATGCCGCCGTATGCCAGGCCGCCGATCGGATCGCCCGGGCCGTCCGCAAGGATCTCACCCGACGCCGAACGTGCCGGGTTCGTGCCGGCCGCCGGGCTGGGATGTAAGCATCGACTTGGCAACGAACTTATTGCGTATACGACCGGCCGGAGAGGTACCGAGCCGCGAAGCGGATGGTTTCTACCCGTAACTTGAGATTATTGGGCAATTTTAAGGCCACCCGTTCTGGCTATGCCTCTATCCGTTGTGCCACCGCAACTTGCGTGGTCATAAGCTGAAAGCCCGTCCGTGAACAACAGACGATGGGAATATTGGTCTAAGTATTACCTGACTACAAAGGCCGAGGACCACCCATAAGTTGTCTGCACTCTCAATCTCAACCACGCAATAACGAAGAAGCGTTCACCCTTACACTGAGAAAGCACAAGCACGGTCTTGCACTTTCAAGAGGCCTCAACATAATCGAGCGGGCATGGAACGGGTCTTGAGCACATTATGGGACATCCTGGTAGCATTCTGGCCTCATTTGCTGACGGGGATGACTCTGCTGATCGGGCTTACGGCCTCGGGACATGTCATCCTGCACAAACGGGACGTGCGATCGGCCATCGCCTGGGTCGGGTTGATCTGGTTGGCTCCGATTTCCGGAGCAATCCTATATGCCTGGCTGGGCATCAACCGAATTCATCGCCGAGCCCGGACCCTTCGACAGCGGCATCCACTGCCGATCGGATTTGCCGATGCCCGAGCCTGTCCGTATCAAACGTCCGGAAATCGTCCGCCTTTCGATAACCATCTGTGCTCCCTGGCCCGCCTGATCGAGCAAATCAGTGGACGAACCCTGTTTCCCGGAAATCAACTTACCGTCCTGGATTCCGACACCCCCTGCTATCCGATCATGCTGGAGGCCATTGAGCAAGCTACAACTTCGGTCAGCCTGGCCACCTATATATTCGACAATGATCGGGCCGGACGGGCCTTTCTCGAAGCCCTTACCCGAGCGGTGAAACGCGGCGTCGAGGTACGCGTCCTGATCGATGGCGTCGGAATACGCTATTCCTGGCCATCAATCGCCCGCCCCCTACAGCAAGCGGGAATACCATTCGCCCGGTTCCTGCCCAGGCTTATGCCCGGAGTTTATCCTTACGCTAACCTGCGTAACCATCGCAAGATCATGGTCGTGGACGGGCACCTCGGTTTTACCGGGGGGATGAACATCCGCGAAGGACATTGGCGCGACCTGAACCCGGCCTACCCCATCGAGGATCTACACTTTCGGGTCGAGGGGCCGGTAGTCGCCCACATGCAGGATGTTTTTGCAGAGGATTGGTTTTTTTCCACGCATGAAACCCTCGACGGAGATCCTTGGTTTCCTTCCCTCAATCCCGTGGGCAACGTGTACAGCCGCGGGATATCGGATGGGCCGGACATCGACTTCGACAAGCTGCGCTTGACTCTGCTGGGAGCGTTGGCCTGCGCGCGTTCCTCCGTACGGATCGTGACGCCCTATTTTCTGCCTGATTCGGCCCTGATCACCGCGATGAGTGTAGCCGCCATGCGCGGAGTCGAGGTTGACGTGGTCCTGCCGCAAGAAAATAACCTGCGGCTCGTCCAATGGGCTTCGACCGCGCTGTTATGGCAGATTCTGGAGCACGGCTGCCGGGTCTGGCTCTCG
The DNA here is from genome assembly GCA_012729595.1 of Phycisphaerales bacterium. Lineage (GTDB taxonomy): Bacteria > Planctomycetota > Phycisphaerae > UBA1845 > PWPN01 > JAAYCU01. The sequence goes on along the minus strand of JAAYCU010000027.1, from coordinate 24,697 downwards.
CCGCCGCCTTTCGATCATACCAAGCTGATGGTGGTCGACGGAACCTGGACCCTGCTGGGCTCGACCAACTGGGATCCGCGCAGCTTGCGGCTCAATTTCGAATTCAATCTGGAATGCTACGACCGGGAACTGGCGGACAGACTGGAAAAACTCATCGCCACCAAAATACGAATGGCCTCACGGCTGACCCAGAAGAACGTGGACGGCCGCAGCCTGCCTCGAAAATTGCGAGACGGCGTGGCCCGCCTGCTTTCGCCCTACCTGTAAAAACGAAAACTACACTCCAAGCATACCACGATAGTCACCGGCCCCGACCGGCTTGCCGTATGATTGTGGTCCATGGCTTGCGTTCCGATCCTTAACCCACAGGCCATTCAAGAAAACGGCAGGCATACTCCACCCCATCGCGCACCTGCTCGCCCCGCAGACAAATCTCACTCGGGCAACCGTCTTTTCAGTTGGTATGTTTATGGATTGCCGAAGTGCGGAATCCGTATATGGCAATCACTACGAAACAAATAAACGGCAGTACGAAGGAAGCGCGCACACTGGTAAGGCTCATGAAGCCGAGACTCAGGTCGTTCTGATCCATAATCCAGCCCTGCATCGGCGGCATAAGACAGCCGCCACCGATAGCCATGATGAGACCGGCCGCTCCCAGCTTCGCATCGTCGCCCAATCCCTTAAGGGCGATTCCGTATATTGTCGGGAACATCAGCGACATACAGGCCGAAACGCCGACCAGACAGTACAACCCCATCATCCCCTTGATAAGGATCGTGCCCGCGACCAACAAGCCTCCGGCAATGGCCAGGGACATTAACAAACCGCCTGGGCTGAAGTATTTGAGCAGGAAAGTACAGATGAAACGACTGGTAACAAAGATGCCCATGGCCACCATGTTATAGGATTGGGCCGTAGCCTTATCCATGCCCAGCTCGTTTACGGCATACTGAATGATAAACGTCCAGCACATGATCTGGGCGCCCACGTAGAAAGTCTGGGCCACCACCCCCTCCATATACTTTTTGTTTTGCCATAACCGTTTGAGCGTCGCCAGACCATCGATCTGCTTATGCTCCTCCCCCGCGCTCATGGGCAACCTGGAAACGGCGAATATGATCAATACCACGAATACCACGATGCCGAGCACCGCGTACGGCCCCTGAATAACGCCGATATCGTGCGCGGCGATCTGCTCGAAGGTCTCTGGAGCGGTCTCGCGCAGTACACGACGGGCGTCCTCGCTAGTCTTGTCAAGTTTCTCCAGAATAAACGTGCGGGCCACGAACATGCCAAGGATAGAACCCATGGGATTGAACGACTGCGCGAAGTTCAGCCGCCGTGTGGACGTTTCCTCCGCGCCCATCGAGAGAATGTAGGGATTGGCGCTGGTTTCCAGAAAAGACAGCCCGCAAGTCATGACAAAATACGCAATCAGAAACGCCCAGAACTGCATGGTCATCCCCGAGGGAATGAACAACAGGCAACCGGTGGCGTAAAGAACAAGCCCTAGAAGAATCCCCTTCTTGTACGTATAGCGTTTGATGAAAAAAGCGGCAGGGATAGCCATAACGCAGTACCCGCCATAGAAAGCGAACTGCACCAGGGAGCTTTCGAAGTTGCTGATCAGGAGGATGTTCTTGAACGCCGCCACCATCGGGTTAGTTATATCGTTGGCGAAACCCCAGAGGGAAAACAGTGACGTAACGAGAATAAATGGAAGAAGAACCTGCCTGGACACAACTGCCTTGCCGTCGCTCACGATAACCTCCGTTGTCGGGCCGCCGAGCCGCTAAATAATTGCCTTCGGGATATCGCGCAAGCCCGACGCCGATATCCACATATCCAAAATAAAGGCGCGACCGGAAAGCAAACGAAAGGAAATTTGATTCCGCGCGGGGTAGCGGCGTAACCCCGGAGCGGGAGTCGCTGACAACTAAGGCCCGCCCTATGCGCCCCTTCCATCCTGTTTTTGGCCGCTGTCACGCCGTTCCATGGAGCCATCCCGATATACCGGGATTCATGTACCTATCACGGAAACGCGTGCGGAGCATACCTCAGAATCCCAGGCTATTCAAGACCGGATTTGACGACACCCATGCGAGGATACGGTCATCCTTGGAACATCAAACAACCCTTGATCCAGCATCCACGCAAGCGCATGATAGACGGTCGAACCGCACGCGGCATCAAGAGCTTGCGTTCCGGAAGGGTATGGGCGACAAGCGGACAAGCCCAATCATTGCCTCATGCAACATCTGGCCGAGGCGTGCCATCCCACTTCGATCCACGACCAAGACACCATTCGACCGTTCCATCCAATCGGGTACAATACCCGCTTTACACCATAGTATGGAAGGACGCTAAACATCATGAAGTCATTGGTTCAACAACTGCAAACGCTGTTCCGCCGGGCATTGATCGAGATACTGGGCGATGCCGGCCGGGACGCCGACCCCATGATCCGCGCCGCCGGCGACGAGCGGTTCGGCGACTATCAGAGCAACGTGGCCATGGGCCTGGCCAAAATGCTTCAGACCAAACCCCGCGACCTCGCCCAGCGGATCGTCGCGGCCCTGCCCCAGGAAACGAACGACCTGTGCGAGCCTATGGAAATCGCCGGGCCGGGTTTCATCAATATCCGCCTGCGGGCGGATCGGCTGGCCGAGATGCTTGAGGCCGTCCCCCCTACCACCGCGCCTGACCGCCTGGGTATCGAGCCGGGCGAGCGGCCTCACAAGGTCGTGGTGGATTATTCCGGGCCGAACATCGCCAAGCAGATGCATGTCGGCCATCTGCGCAGCACCATCATTGGCGACACCATCGCCCGGATGCTCGAATACGTCGGCCACGAGGTCGTCCGCCAGAACCATATCGGCGACTGGGGCACGCAGTTCGGCATGCTCTGCGCTTTCCTCAAGGACAAAATGCCCGAGGCCCTGTCCGCGCCCGAGACCGTTCATCTGGAAGACCTCGAGGATTTCTATCGCCAGGCCAGCGCCCGCGACAAGGAAGACCCGGCTTTCCACGAACAGGCCCGGGCCGAGGTCGTCGCCCTGCACAACCATGAGCCGTCCACCCTGCGGGCCTGGCAATACATCGTGGACGAATCCCGCCGCCATTATATGCCTATTTACCGCCGCCTCGGGGTCAGTCTCACTCCCGCTGACGAGCGTGGCGAAAGCTTTTACGCCGAACGTCTTTCGGAGGTGGTCGACGAATTCCGTGAACGTTTCGGCACGGAATCCCCCGCCGCCCGCATCGTGGTGCGTCCGGATCAGGGTGCATTGTGCATCTTCCATCTTACCGCCGAAGGCGAGCCGCGGTTCAAGAATCCCGAAGACCAGCCGTTGCCCATGATTATCCGCAAATCAGACGGGGCGTTTCTCTACGCGACCACCGACCTGGCCGCCCTGCGGTTCCGCATCAGGGATCTCGGCGCCCGGCAGGTGATCTACGTCACCGACGCCCGGCAAGCCCTGCATTTCGAGATGCTCTTCGCCACGGCCGAGGCCGCAAGCTGGACCACGGCCAACGACGGCGTGCAGCTCGACCACGTCACTTTCGGATCGATCCTCGGCGAGGACCGCAAGCCGTTGAAGACCCGCAGCGGCGAGAACATCAAGCTGGCCGATCTGCTCGATGAAGCCGTGCGCCGCGCCGAGCAGTTGATTCGGGCCGGCGAGGCCGACGAGACCAAACGCCGCGGCTTCAATGAAGAGCAGATCAAGGACATCGCCGAGGCCGTCGGCATCGGCGCGGTCAAGTATGCCGACCTTTCCCAGAACCGGCAAAGCGATTACGTATTCAGTTGGGACAAGATGCTGGCCATGGAAGGCAACACGGCCCCGTACATGATGTATGCCTATGCCCGTATCCGGAGCATCTATCGCAAGGGGGCTGAAACCATCGGCGAGAAACGGGATGGGAAGATCGTTCTCGATGAATCCGCCGAGCGCCTGCTCGCCCGTCAGATTCTGCGTTTTCCCGAGACGATCGAGGCGGCCGTCGCCGGTCTGAAAATCAATCTGCTCACCGATTACCTGTACGCCCTGGGCGGGGTGTTCATGAAGTTCTACGAATCCTGTCCGGTCCTGAAGGCCGACACGCCCGAGCGCAAAGCCTCGCGCCTGCGCCTGTGCGAGTTGACCGCCCGGACCCTGCGGATCGGCCTGGATCTGCTGGGCATCCTCGTCGTGGAACGCATGTAGCGGAGCTATTATCGGCCTGCCCGAGAAACCGCCGCGTCGGGTTTGCCTGTCCGCCGGCCGAATCGTAGGTTTATATCGGCTGACGACCGGTAGGGGCGGTTGGAAGGGAAAGAAGCGACATGCCGACGCAATTGATTCGGGCCATGGTAGACGATGCGACGCGGGGGGACGACCGCGCGCCGGGAACGGCCAAGCCGCCGGTGCTGACCCGGCGTACCACCCGGCTGCTGGCGGTCCTCGGCCTGGCCGCCATCGCCTACGTGACCCTCTTTCCCTTTGAATATGACCTCAGCCGCGGCGTCTCCTGGCGTCTGCCCTGGCATGCACCGGTTGCCGGTGACGCCATGGCCAATGTATTGGCCTACATTCCGTTGGGAGCTTGCCTTCGGCTGGTATTGCGACGCCGCGGCTCGTATCGAGTGGTCGAATGGGGCCTGAGTCTTCTGCTGGTGGCCGGGCTTTCCTATCTGTCGGAAGTGGCCCAGTCGGTCATTCCCGCACGGGTTCCGAGCGCGGGCGATACGTTGTGCAATGTATTCGGCGGAATCCTTGGAATCGCGATCGGGCCCTGGCTGCAACGGAGCTTGCGGAACCTGCATGCCTGGCTGTTCAACCTGTTGCGTACCCGTCCGTTCGAGGCGGCGGCCATGGTCGCCATCCTGGCCCTGGCGACTCATGCCCTGATGCCTTTCGATTTACATCCCTCGCCGGGCCATATTCAACGTTCGCTGGCCGCCTTGAACGAGTCATTCACAAACCTCGGTACGCTGTCGATCTATCCTGCCCTGTCGTCCACGCAGAAGGTAGGCAAGATCGCCGCCGCCGGAGCGTATGCCTTGCCGGCATTCCTGATGGTTTTGGCGGCCATGGAGGCGGGTCGCACATTGCGTTTCGCCGCCTGGCGGGGTTTGAGCCGCTGCGGCCTGCTGGCCTTGGCTATGGAGACGGCCCAATTCTTCACTGTCTCGCACGTGGCGGACCCGGCGGATCTGCTGGCCGCCTGGTTGTTTGCCGGGGTCGGCACCGGGGTCGCCTGCCTCTTGTGCATGGTTTCCCCACAGTCGAGTCGGCGACCCCTCGTCGTACTGCGTGGCTTAGTTCTGATGGGCGCCGCAGGCCTCGCCCTGTGGGGTAGCGCCGTGCTGGTGTTCAGTTCTCCGCGCATTGCCGCGCCGATGCGTTCCTGCTGGCTACCCTTGGCCGGAAACTTCGACCGATCCTGGAATGGGGTACTCGGCGATTACACGACCGGCTTCTTCCAATACCTTATGGTCTCCGCCCTTATCTTGCTGTGGTATCGTTCGCGGCGGATCCCCCCTTCCACGATCATCGTGTTCTGTTTAACCGTGATGACCGCCCTGCTCGTCGGCATGGTCCAGGTCATGCTTGGGCGCGCTCTGATGGACACCGCCGTCGTCCTGCTCGCCTCGCTCGCCGCGGCCATCGCCATCCGCCTCGATCAAGCGATATGCAGTCGCCATGCCGGCAAAGTCACCTCACAGCTTTAACGCAATGTTGCATATTCGCCGCCCTGATAAAGGGCCACTACTGAATGCTTGACTGATTATGATTCTGGAGAATAGTATCCACGTATGCCCCGACCTGTAAGTGCCATGGAAGCCGGCCTGGCCAAAAGGGCGGAGGACGGTCCATGGAGCGGGATGCATGGGCGACGCATCTGGAAAGGGTAAGGCATACGGCCATACGCCTGGGGCCGAGCTCTTCCCTGAGAAATCCGAGAAAACCTCGCAAGAAGGACGTAAATCGCAGTGATTGCTTTTTCATGGATGATGAGTCGATTACATAGGCCGACAATCTGGATCATGATTCCTCTATTGGGGCTGGTAGTGGGCAGCACCATGGCGGAGATGGTGCCCTTCAGCCAACGTTGGGATGTCCAGCTAGAGTCGGCGCAACCGGCAGATATTCTGGACAAGCTGGACCTTAGCGGGACCAAGCTTGAGGCGGTCAGACTGGCGGCTGAACGGGGCGATCAAATCACAGCCTTGACCGCCCTGCGAGCGTATTATCGCACCCGGTTCCCCCAACCGAATCGTCCGCCCAAATTCTCGACCGCTGACCGTGAAAGTGCCAACGCAATCGCGAAACACATTTTCCAGTGGGGGCCATACCAGGAAGTCGATTATGGAGAAGACCTCGACTGGGAACAGGATCCGGCGGGTGATATCGAATGGGTCGCGGGCATCTTCCGCTTCTACTGGGTACCAGTGTTGGCCAAAGCCTATGCCGCTACTGGCGAGGAAAAATACGCGCAGGCTTTCGTGAGTCTTACGACCGATTGGATCGGCAAGTACCCGCTGGATAATTGGACACGGGCCCATCCGGTATACACGCACTGGCGGGGGTTCGCATGGCTGGATATCCAGACCGGAATACGAGCGAAAAATCTGTGCATAGCTTTCAAGGCCATGGTGCATGCCGAAGCGTTTACTCCCGAATTCCTCGGCTTGCTGCTGGCCAGCCTGTATGACCACCAGGTCAAGACGCAAAACGTACCTATGGGCACGGTTCACAACAAGGCGATATTTGAGCAGCGTGGCTTCGTAAACACGGCCGCCGCCTTCCCGGAGTTCAAGGAGAGCCGCTCATGGATGGAATTGGGCTTGGAACGTGCACGTGAAAACCTCTTGGCCCAAGTCACGGAAGACGGCGTGCATCGGGAGTGGTGCGGCGGGTATCACCGGTCAGTGCTGCGCGACGCGGTCGACATCATGAATCTGCTTGAGGATGCCGGCATCGCGGTACCGGAGGATTATCGTCAATGCGTCCGATTGATGTACGATTTTATCTTCGGCATCGCCACCCCGGATCTGGGTTTTCCAATGTTCGGCGATACGGGCCGGCCGTTGCGGACCACAAACAACCGCTCGTCCTGGCCGTTGTACTCGATGCTGGAGGGGGCCACGAAGCTGTTCGGGGATCCGAAGTATGCCGCCCTGGCCAGATTGGATCCGGAACACCTTCCCCGGCAAATGAGCTTTGCCTGGCCGCAGGCCGGGCATTGCGTGATGCGTTCCGCTTGGTGCCCGGATCAGATCTACTTTGCCCTGCACTGTCCAGCGCCTGGGCTCTCCGCACACGACAGTCCGGATAACGGCACGTTCGAACTGTATGGTTACGGCCGTTGGCTGATGACCGATACCGGCTTTTATACCTATGGACATGACGCGGAGGCCCGGAACTGGCATCGCCGGACGAACGTACATCAGACTCTCACGCTGGATGGTCGGGACTCGCGGATTCAGGGGAAAATACGACTGTGGGCCAGTCAACCCTGCTGGGATGCCGTAGTCGTGGAAAACGAGGCCTACCCAGACCTGCTGCACCGCCGCTCGGTATGGTTCGTGGACCGCAAGGTGCTAGTTCTGCTCGATGAGGCCATCGGCACCGCCACCGGCTCGCTGGATTTACACTTCCAGTTGGCGGTAGGTAATGCGACCATCGATCATGAACGGCGGCAAGCCCGAACACAATTCGCGGACGCCAACGTACTGGTTTGGGCCGACCCTCGGGCTCCGATCACGATGGAGGATGGTGAAGGCTGGTTCTCAGGGGAATACGGTAGCCGCGAGCGACGTAAGGTCTTTAGCTATCGACACGATTCCCCTGCTCCGGCCCGGTTCTTAACCGTGTTGGCGCCGTTTAAAGGAACGCAGCCTCCTCCGGTCTCGGCCCGAATCTGTGGTGACCCGACAATAGGAGATTCGCAAGTCGAAATCGATGTCGAGTTCTCCGGACGCGTCTGGCGAATCGGCCGACACCTTGAGCGCGAAGAAGCATGGTGCCGAAGCGTGGAGCACTAACCAAACGAACCTCCCCGCTTCCCAGAACCAGGCGAGCTAATGTACACCTTCAGCGAACCGTCGATTGCGCATCAGAGGTTATTTGATCGGCTCGATTTGCAGAATCGTCGAGCCATTGCTAGCCGGCAGCTCGATCGGATATCCCGCCATCAGTTGCTCGCCGGATAAGACCACTTCGTTGATAAAGGCATCATACCCGCTAACGCGATACGAGACGTTGGGTTGCAGCCTGACCGGTTGAATATTGAGTTGCCGGCCTTGACCACCGGCAAAGACAAAGATCAGGCTCCGGTCGGCTTGCACATCGGTATACTGTAATATCTGGGCCGTTACGGGATTATTCACGTCGGCCGGCTCGGTCAAGTGAAAGACCGTGGCTTTACGGATCAAAGGACGCAACTCCTTGTAGAGCGCGATTTCCTTTTTTCCCTGCTGCCGGGCTTCATCGCTCCAGGGTTTCGGAGCCTTCGGATCTTCGGAAGGAATCAATGCCCCGGATACCCCTAAATGGCCAAGCATATTCACTCGAAGACATGCCTGGATATCCATATAATCGGTATTCTCGGGAGTACACGTCCAATGGCTGTTCATTTCGGGCGGGAACACATAGACCACCCCGTAATTCATCACCAAATTATGCCTGTTGCCGATGGCGTCCGAAACCCAACTCGTATCGGTATACGCCGCCGCGGATAAATCACTGCGCAGAGAACCGCTCGAACAATTCTCAATGACCATCGCGGGATATTTGTTGCGCATGTCCGTCCAAAGGCGGCTCAGCCCCCGGTAATGCCTCCAGAGGACCAGGTTCTGGCCGTCGGCTTCACTGCCGATCATCAAATTAGTGTTAAAATCCATTTTGATGTAGTCCAATTGGTACGCAGTGACCAGACGATCGATGGTTTCGGAGGCCCATGCCAGAACCTCGGGCTTGCCAAAATCCAGGCATACGCGATAGTTGCCCGTTGTCACGGGTAGAACCCAATCGGGATTGTCTCGGACAATGGCCGAATCACTATCGGCAATCTCGATTTCCACCCATAACCCGAATTTCATGCCGAGTTCGCGAACCCGCTTGGCCAGCGGCTCAATACCCTCCGGCAAGCGCTCCCTGTTAACCGTCCAATCGCCGAGCGCCCTGCCCCAATCCTTGTTGTTGCCATACCAGCCGGCATCGAGCGTAAACAGTTCGCAACCCAAATCCGCCGCGGCCTCGGCCAGTTTGAGCAATCGTTCATGGCTAATGTGCTCTTCCAGATCGTACCAGGTGTTGTATTGCACCAAAGGCCAGTCTTCGCCCATATCCCGCAGAAGTCTGGATCGGATAAAAGCTTTTATCGGATTGGCGCCGTCGTCCCAACTGCCCCGGAACTCGCTGACTAATGCCCCCGGGATAGGTAAGCCGTTAACGTTATCGTAAGTCTCCAAGGGATAGGGGATAGTCGCGGCATGCAATACTGTGTTATCTCCGGCCGGTTTGAGCTCTATCCGCCAGTTGCCGGGATAAGCAAGAAATATACCAATGCCCCGGCCGCTTTCGATATGCCGAGCCAGAAGCCAGGGTTTCGCGCCTAGGCCACTCCGCCCTCGCGTGACCTCCAATGTCAGGCCTTGGTCATCCAGTTTGCGACTCTGAATGAAATACTCGTGACTCCAGGTACTCGACAGAGTCAATATCTCATACTGATCGATAGCCCCGGGAAGAACCTGCTCGAACGGCAACTCAACCGGACGGGCTAGATTCATATCTTGAACGCCCTGCGCCCCGCAGACGAACCCCACCATAATGGCTAAGGAAACGATCTGATGTGCGGTTTTTTGCATACGAGACATCGCCATACCCCCTTATGCTTCATGCAGGTATTCATTGGAACCACAAACCATACGGTGAATGAAGGCATTACTGATACCTTCCACTGGAGGCACTTCTATCAGAAAATGACAGGTTCTGCAATACTCCTCTGATGTGAGGCTCGCCGACCAGTGGAGAGTGGGATAATTTACACTGACACAATACGCGGGAATAAACAGTTACCGGTTACCTATCGCGTCTCCCCCTCAAACGGGCCAAAGTTCGTGCGTGGTTTGTGGGAACCGAAAATGAGCAGGCCTTGTTTGGGGTAATCGGGCCGTTGAGGATCGGCATCCTGTATCCGGACCAGAATAAATGCTCGTGCAACCGGGTCGGTGATTGACCCGAATTGCTTGCCAAGCCCACGAAAAACGAAAATTGCATTCCGCGGAGCATTTGCTCTGGGTTCAACAAAATGATACCATAACGAGTCTTTGTAGACCGACCCTAACAAGGCTTTGGACTCACCCGATTCTACCGGCGGCGCCGGGAGAGCGCCGACCCGGATGGAATCCTACAGGAGCAACGGAATCATGAGCGGACATCTGGCGGTAGTAGGCGCGACCGGCGCGGTGGGACAGGAATTTCTACGGGTACTCGAACAGCGCAAGTTCCCCTTCGAGCGGATCACCTTTCTGGCTTCTAGCCGGTCGGCAGGCAAGCCCCTCGAGTTCATGGGCAAGACGTACACCGTCGCGGAGCTGAAGGAAGACAGCTTCAAGGGCGTGGACCTGGCCCTGTTCTCCGCCGGCGGCTCGATCAGTAAAAAGTTCGCCCCCTGCGCCGCCGAGTCCGGGGCGGTGGTGGTGGACAATTCGTCGGCCTTCCGCATGGACCCGAAGGTGCCTCTGGTCGTGCCGGAAGTGAACCCCGAGGACGCCCAACAGCACCAGGGAATCATCGCCAACCCCAACTGCTCGACGATCATCATGGTGGTGCCGGTCTGGCCGTTGCACAAGGTGTGTCCCATCGAGCGGCTGGTGGTCAGCACCTATCAGGCGGCCAGCGGGGCCGGATATCAGGCCATGGTCGAGCTCGAAGAGCAGACCCGCGATCTGCTGGCCGGCAAGCCGGTGACTCCGCGCGTCCTGCCCCACCGAATCGCCTTCAATCTCTTCAGCCACAACTCGAAAGTCGGGCCCGACGGCTATAACGAGGAAGAGACCAAGATGGTCAAGGAAACCCGCAAGATGTTCCACGACGACGGGATTCAGATTACGGCCACCTGTGTCCGCGTGCCCATCCCGCGAGCTCACTCGGAGTCCATCAACATCACCTTCCGCAAGCCGATCAGCGAAAAGCAGGTCAAGGAGATACTCGCCTCGGCACCGGGCGTGCAGGTGGTGGACGACCGGGAGAAGAACTACTTCCCCATGCCCATGGACTCGTCCGACCGCGACGACGTGCTCGTGGGGCGAATCCGTCAGGACATCAGCCAGCCGGATGGCCGGGGCATCGATATGTTCATCAGCGGCGACCAGTTGCGCAAGGGCGCGGCCCTCAACGCAGTGCAGATCGCCGAACTGCTTTAAACGCCCCTCCGGGCGACGTTACTTGAGGCAACGACCTGAGATACCCCAACAGGCGCGCTCGCGTTGCTCCGGTTATTGCGGGGCGAAGACGGGCGTGGCCAAGCCGCAGCTCTCTGCGTTCTTGTCCTTGGGGGATGTCCGCTCGGCTTGTCTACGCGTGTTCGAATTTCTCGACGAGAGCCTGACGCAGGAGCGGCAGGAGGATTTCATGCTGGCCGATCAGTTCGTGGCCGCGCCCAGGGGCGACCGGTCGGCATATGACGTTTTGCGTTGGGCGGTAGTGCCGGATCTGATCGCAATTAACGGTCGTCAGGGTATCCAGATCGGAACCGAGGTTACGGGCAACGGATACCGCTTTCAAAAAGACCTCCGGCAACACCACCGCAGACCCGATATTGCACCATGTGCCGCAAATACCGCCCGGCGCGTCCGCCCCCATCAGATAGACCAAGTCGCAAAGCATGCGAAAATCGTTCAACGAGGCCTGGCCTATCATGGCTCCGTCGGCCACGGCCTGCATGTGGACGGTATCCGTACCTAGAGCTACGTGGAGGGTGGCTGGCAACCCGAGATTGGCGGCGGTCGCCAGAACGCTTTCAGAGGCATGGGGCATACGGCTACGACCGATCATCTGGCCTAGGGCCGTTCCGTAAGTCAGCTCGTTGTCCACGGCCTCGATCGCGGCCTTGGCGAAGAATTCCGCGGTTTCACGAACCATACCGAATCGCCCGTCTCTGATCGTATCGGCCACATCCTCACTTGTAGCCCCGATCATGGCGACTTCCAGGTCATGGATGGCCATCGCTCCATTGCAAGCTACGGCCGTAACGATTCCCCGACGCATCAGGTCGATGATCACCGGTCCGCAACCCACCTTGACCACGTGCCCCCCCATGGCAAGAACCACCGGCTTATCCGCCTGGCGGGAAGCCAGGATTGCATCGATTACCGCTCGCAGCCTGCTGGCCCCCAGAAAATCGGGCAGCGATTCGAGCCATTCGGAGAAAGACACACCGGCCTCCGGTGTTCCGGCGAACCGTTCGACCTCGGTCTTATGCTGCCGCTCGTTGATGGAATACAGCTTCAATAAAGACAGGTCGATCACTCGTTTGGACATAGTGTCTTTCTTAGATTTCCTGGCGTTCATGGGAGTCCTCATGATTCTCAAGCATAACATCAATCATATTGCATAATACACGCTGGCCATCGGCCTGCAGTTCCATTTCCACCCGCAAGACGCCGACAGGGATAGGCCAGCCCACTTTAAGACGATCGAGCTTAACCGAGTCTTTTTCCGTAGTGACCAACATGTCGATCCGCTGCTCAGCCGCCCATGAACACAGCGTTTCGACATCGGCGGAGGTGTAGTGGTGGTGGTCCGGCCAATGCCGGACCACTTGGGGCATTAGGTTAATCTGTTTCAGGGTTTTAATAAAGGCCTCTGGGCGGGCAATGCCGGCAAATGCGCCCAGACGTTGCCCGGTGGGGTAGGCAAGGGGTTGCCCCTGCAAGTCGAAAAATCCTACCGGCTTATGCACGGCATGGACAATAGCCAGGTCCGAATTGATGTCGTGGATACGCTGATCCAGTGCGGCCAAGGCCCCGGTACTACATTGGTCGCAACGGGTAATAACCACAGCCTCCGCCCGCCGCAAGCTATGCACCGGCTCGCGAAGCAGACCCCGCGGAAGAAGATAGTCGTATCCGAAGGGTAGGGTGGCATCGATCAACACAATGTCCAGATCCCGGCCAACTCGCCGATGCTGAAATCCGTCGTCCAAAATTGCCGCCTGGGCCCGGTATTCGGAAATCGCCAGGTGTCCGGCAGCCGCCCGATCGGGATGAGCCACGACTACCGCCTGGGGGCAGCATTTGGATAGCATCAGGATTTCATCCGCGATTCCGTCCGGAGTGGCTTTGTAACCGCGACTTAGGACCGCCGGTTTGAGGCCTCGCTCCAGCATCTGCCGACATAGCCAGAGGGTCATCGGGGTCTTCCCCGTCCCCCCGACGGTCAGATTACCAACGGAGATCACTGGAACATCCAGCCAGACCGGCAAAGCCCATTTGTTGAAATAGGCATTACGAATAGCCATGCCCCGTCCGTAAAGCCAAGCCGGCCCGCGCAGTAGACCGCGCATAACCGATGCCCCCAGGCCACCCCCGCCGGCGATAAGCGTCATGTACGGCCCCGCCTGGTGGTTGGTTCCGTCTTCTAACAAGTGATGAGGCTCCTTCTTCTTGCCCTGATAACAATCCAAGCAAACCATCCAGACGGCCAATCCGTGTCTGATCGGCATTATAACCATTTCCCGCCAGCGCGGTCAGAGCCCATAGGGGGCAAACTGAGCCGTGGAGCATCGTGACTTATCGGAATTAGAAGGCTCCACTAGTTCGGGTATGTACCCCAAGATACAGGAAAATACCCCTGTCGCGGACGAATAGAGTTAAAATCGAGAAGACATGCGTCTTATATGGCTAAGTCGATTGGCCCTGCAAAAATATTTTACTAAAATAGCGATTTGATCACTTGATCTTTTGGCCTGACACATTTTTGTGTCGTATACTACTAGTGGCAGTTGACTCCCCGTAAAACTCCTCCCCACAGCGCAGACCCGGAAACGGGTTGTGGAAGTGGACATATTGTTCTCCTGCAAATGAATAGTGTTGTCCGGCTCGGCGGCCCGCCCGCCACGCGAACCATACCCACTTGTTCCTCGTAGGAACGAATGGTGACCCGAGCCGGCAACAAGTTGGTCATGGGGGCCCATCAGTAGCCAAGAGGGCAGGATTATGATAGCAACATCAATAAGTTCTAAAAGCCAGTCGGAACACACAGGCACATCCATTCAGCCGAACGTCTTATTGCCGACGACGGCCCAGATGGCTCGCCTCGATGCGGATAATCGAGCCGCTCTGCGACGACTGTTCGGGGAGCCGATGGAATACATCGACCATGAGCTATTCCATAAGAGCAATGCCGAAAAACTGATTTTCGGGAAAAATGCGCGCCTCGATTCTGAGGAGGCGTTCTTGGACGACGACAACCTGATCGATCCAACCCTGGCCCACTTCGAGGAAGGCCGTACTCTGACCACCCGTCACGAGATCGAGCTGTTCCAGAAATTTAATTACTCCCGCATGCGCATTCTATCGATTCTGGGGCAATACCATGGCAAACGCATGCCCGACAGCGCCCTGCGGGAGCTGCTGGCCTGGTCTCGTCGCGCAGACATCCAGTGCAGCCTGATTGCCCAGGCGAACATGCCGCTGGTTCTGGCTATGGCCAAAAGAACCCGGCTCAACGGGTTGGACCCCAATGAGTTAATCAGCGAAGGGAATTTCGCGCTACTACGGGCAATAGACAAATTTGATTGCTCCCGTGGGTTCAAGTTCAGCACCTACGCCTGCCGAGCTATTCTCAAGAGCTTTTCCCGGGTAGCCATGTGGACCAGCCGATACCGGGGGCGCTTTCCCACGGAATTCGACCCTTCTCTCGAAAAAAGCAACTTCATCGAACGCAAACGTGACGGGCTTAAGGCCCAATGTGTCGATGAAATCCGGGACATCATCGACCACAACCGCGCGGAATTAAACGAGATCGAGCGGACCGTGATCCGGGAACGCTTCGCCCTTGACGCCGGACCGGAGCGGATCAAGGGAAAAACTCTTGAACAGGTGGGCGAACTGATCGGAGTCACCAAGGAACGGGTGCGACAGATTCAGAACAAGGCCTTGAGGAAACTGCGCGACATGCTGGAGGACGGCTTTCTGGCCGCCTCCGGCTGAGATTAAGACTTAGCCCAATGCTACGATTCCGCGGCCGCAGGCCAGCGGAGAAACCGCTTAACCTCAAAAGGCAAACACATTCGAGGGTCGCCTCCTCCCTTGAATGTGTTTCCTGTTTTTACCCTGCCGAGACATTCGTAGACCATTCAATCCTTTATATACGGATTTCACCTTGTCGGTTGAAACCTTTGTGCCGAATTGAGGCCAAGATCGGCGTCGGAAATGCGAAGAGCAGCCTCCTCACGCCAAACCTTGGACAAAGTAGGCCAGTATGAGGCTTGTGGGCATACAATAATGGTGTCGCATAGTAGACTCGTGAACTCCTTGACCAGCTTCGACCCTCCACACGGCACGGGTATCGTATCTCGTTGACCGGTGGAATAGGTATTTTTATAATCATTCCCCAGTTGCGTGTTTGGTTTCGGGGGTTATGGGAGCTGCCCACATGCAGATTACCGTTAATGGCGAAATGCTGGAAATCGACGACGGCTCGACCGTAGCCGATCTGGTGCAGCGCTGCCAAGTAGAACCGAAATACGTGGCCATCGAGATTAACCGCGCCCTGGTACCACGGAAAACCTTTGCAAATACCCCTTTGAACACCGGGGACCAGGTGGAAATCGTAACTTTCGTGGGAGGAGGCTGATGCCTGACGACCTGCTGAGAATTGGTCCGTTCACTTTTCATTCGCGTCTATTCGTCGGTACCGGCAAATATGCGGATTTCGACCAGATGAACACCTGCTTGGACGCCGCTGGCGCCGAGGTGGTCACCGTGGCCGTCCGCCGTGACGTGTTGACCCCCCAGGGCGGCCGCAAGCAAGGCAACATGCTCGAAGCCCTCGACCTGAGCCGGTATACCATTTTGCCCAACACGGCCGGCTGCTTTAACGCCGACGACGCCATCCGGGCCGCCCGGCTCAGCCGGGAGCTGCTCGAGGGGCTGGGCAACCCCGGCGCCCAATGGGTTAAGCTGGAGGTACTCGCCGACAAAAAAACGCTTCTGCCCGATCCGGTCGGCACTCTGGAGGCAACGGAAAAACTGGTCAAGGAGGGCCTTCTGGTACTGGTCTACACCTCCGACGATCCGATCATGGCTCGACGGCTCAAGGCGGCCGGAGCCACCAGCGTTATGCCCGCCGGCTCCCCGATCGGCAGCGGGCAGGGGGTGCTGAACCCCAACAACATTCGGATCATTCTGGAAGACCTTAAGGAAAACAATCCGGATTATCCGGTAATCGTCGATGCGGGGGTGGGGACCGCCTCGGACGTAACCATCGCCATGGAACTGGGCAGCGACGGTGTGTTGCTGAATACGGGCATCGCCGGGGCAAAGAATCCGGTGTTAATGGCCAAGGCCATGGGGCAGGCTATCGAGGCCGGGCGTCTGGCTTGGCATTCCGGCCGTATCCCCCGGAAACTCTATGCGACCGCTTCCAGCCCTTTGGAAGGCCTGATAAACCCGTCCTCGCCAGGGATCAAGTGAGGCTTAGCCGTGCAACGTCGCACCCGAAACCGAATCTGCATCTGGCTGATTTTCACCGGCTTGCTCAATTTCGTGGTGTACACCGTGGTGTATGCCGAATTGGGCGGCGACGCCAAGAACGGCGGTTACCGGTACGAAACGAACGACGCCGGCCACCCACAAAAAGCCTATTACATCATGGGGCATTTCATCCACGGCCCCGGCGGACGGGACCGCGAAGTCTCCAAGTCCGTCTGGACCTATAGCTATCTTCACTCGATCTCCCTCTGGCCGACGCAGGCGATGATCGTGATATGTTTGATGATCCTGGCCCGGCCGCACATCATCGCCACCATGCAGGAAAGCAACTTGATCCGCGGCCCGACCTTTATCGTGATAATCATCACCATCACCGCTTTGCTATGCGCGGCCATGACCGCTGTATTCACTGTGGATTTTCTACGGGCCTTAAGCAGGTAGACCGCCCCTGCCCAGCACAACCTCGTGTTGATTTCGGGCCGTAAGCAACAGAATGCTCATCCTGCCTCGGTTTTACGTACAACTCGTTACCCTAATGCCTTTGGCCTGACCATAACCAGCACGGAATCCAGGAGGCTACGATTTCTCTCTTCTCAAGCCCCGTGCAGACGACACCTGGGAGTCATACCGTCAGACATACTCTCACCCCATGAAATCAGACACTCAAATATCAACCAGACGCAAACGGTTGTTATCGTGGGTTTCGAGGAACTCCCGCAGTTCGAGGTTTGGCCGACCACCCGCAAGTCGAACGGAAATCGAGGCCGGAACCCCGGCACCTTTGGGAGCCTGGACTCTGTCCGGGACCGAGGTTTTATTCGCTTTTTTTCCCATCGCGCTTGCCTTGAGGGATCCGCGCAGAATAATTGAATGATGGCGGTCTTCAAGACATATCTGATTGCCATGGGCAGCCCAGGGGGGCGTCAGCTTGTGGGCGTGCATAAATTGGACATCGGGACAGCCGGCCAAGTTCAAGGAATGGGATGTGGATAAGGAGGTTTGAGGGCTCGAGCGAGACCCTAAGCGTTCATGCTCGTCATAAGCGGTTTTCCAACCTCCTCCCGCTCGTTCGCGCTGGACGATGGTGACCTGGCAGGTCCCGGGGGACGTATCCACTTGACACTGGGGCGTCCTCAAAACCTCTCGCCGACAGCGACCACCAACGAAAAGAGGGAAAGAAGTTCGGAAGCTGGATACTCGGTTGCTGCGCTGCGACCGAGGGGAGGATTGTAATGTCCGGATCAAGGCTCGGCGTTGGTGTTTGCCAAGCGGTTGATCCCCATGCGTTTGGTGAGGGTCGGAGGGGAAAGAAGCTTGAAGGAGACAAAGCGAGGAAGGGAGAAAGCGACTCGTAAAATCACAGGCCAGGGCTGATGGTGGGAGCATGAGCGTCCTTGGTCCACCGCTTTCCGGCGGGGGAATGGTTGGGGGGCCGGGGGAAACGACTTCCCCGGAACCCCGGTAGTCTGCCGGCCTATGGTGGAGCGAGGGAGGAGGGGAAAAAGCATAGGTGAGGCCGCCGATCGTTTTGTCGAGAGTCGATGACGCGGCCTCACCTGGACTCATCGAAAGTTCGTGGATCATCGTCGTAGGTATCTTTCCCGAGGACCGCGCTGATGGGGGAGGTCAGCGCGGTTTTTTTATAATAACGCGCGCTCGACCTCGATATGAAAAGCGATGCTTGAAACGTCCTTGCCGAAGGATCCTCGGGCCTTATCTTTCGGGTGATCGACAATTCGGAGTTGATTCTACGGACCAGGGAATTTCTGGCCCGGTTACGCACTTCTCCCATTCCTGATAATCACTCGCATCGATGGATCCATCACCGTCAACATCAAGACATTCGCACCCGGCAGGCTCGGAAGGGTACGACTCGCCCGAACCGCTGTAGCACTTCTGAAAAACCGCAAAATCGTCCTGATCCACGTCCCCGTCACCATCCGCGTCCGCCCAGACGACTCTTTGCCCGCAGAGGGATTCCTCCGGTTGATAGAGGATTTCAACGTAGGGCCGTTCGTTGGCCGGACCTTCGCTGCTGGTGAATGGAGCCCGGGGCATGTTCGGATACCCGGGATCGCTTTCATCATTCATCTTCAAAATCGCGCCGTATGAGCGCAGTCCCTCGTTATCCCAAAGAGCCGTAATGTCCCAACTGAACCAGTTACCCCCCTCAACGGCATCTACATAAAATCCGGGATCATAATCCCCGCCCGCCGTGGTCCACATCGTTTGACCGTCGCTGCTCAGCCAGGTGGCTCCATCTCCGGAGAGCGTGGCGTCGCCCGTCCCTTCGGCGAAGACCCGGGTCAAAGGATGGAGACGGACGGTGCGCGTACCCGTCTGATCAAACCAGACATAAAACCACACTCTCGCACTGACCAGTCGTTCGTGACCGATTGACCAGATCTCCGACGGAAAAGCAAACAGGGTACGGGTCAACGAGCCGTCCAGACCGTTAACCAGAACCTTGGCCGTGGTACTGAGCCCATAATTGAACGTCGGATCGCGGCTGTCAATTTGCGCATCAATCGTGATCGCGTGTTGTTCGATAACCGGCTGGGCCGCGACGGCCTTTCCCCCAAAGCACAGGCATAAGCTGCAAGCTATCATCCATATCCGGACAAACCGCAGCATGATTTTCACCTCCGCCACTGATCCTCAGGATCCATCCTGCACCGGTTTGTCAGAAACGCCGCCGGAGGAAAACCACCCCACCCATCAATCCCAGGAGAGCCAAAGCCGCGGGTTCCGGCACATAGGTTACCTCGACATAGGGCAACTCCCCCGAGTGGTCACTGCTGTTGAAGGGAGCGCGGGGCATGTTGCCCGCCCCGGGGTTTAATTCGTCGTTCATCTTGAGCATGGCCCCGAAGGAACGCAGGTTGGCGTTATTCCACAGGTCGCTGATGTCCCAACTGAACCAGTTGGTTCCCTCGACAGCCTGGACCGAGACGGAAGTATCATAATCGCCTCCCGGCATCAACCAGGGATTACTGCCGTCCGAGGAATTCCAGGTCGTCCCTTCTTCAGCAAACGCCCCGGTCAACGGATGCAACAGGACTGTCCGATCACCGGTATTGTTCATAAAAGTCCAGAACCAGACCTTGACCGAAACCACATTTTCGGCCGGGATGAGCCAGATGTCCGCCGGTAAGCTAAACAGCCCGCGGGTCAGCGATCCATCGTTACCGTTCACCACCACTCTGACCGACCCGTTACTTCCGAAATTGCTCGTCGGCGATTGGCTGTCAATGTAGGTGTCCGTCACAATCGGATATTGCTGCACAAGCGCGGCCCACGAAGGAACGGGAACAAGCACACAGTACACCATCAGCATTCGTTTCCTCATCTCTTCTCTCCTGTAAATGATCCCAACTAATACGGAAACCAGTTTAGATCCCCCCGCCGGGGCAGTCGGGGATTGGGCAACCGCTCATCCCATAAGTCCGAGCGCCATTCGATATGGCCGTCAATCATCAACACGTTTCCACCGAGTTGTCCGCTGGTTCGAGCATGCCGCTCACTGAGGGCCCGGGCATCCTCCGCCGTATAGCGGCCGGCCATGTCATGGCCTCCCTGTAGCCCATACCCCCGCGCAGGATCCAGGGTCTGCTCGAACATCAGAATCGTCCGGGAGGGCGCTTTGCACCGGCTTAATTGGAGAAAGGCCGGGTACGGCTCGATACCCTCTTCCCGTCCGAAAGGGAAATCGTAGGTCAGATAGGAATTCATCGCGTAGCTGTGATAACCCTGGCGCGAAGGCCGGTACTGAGGACTGTAGGCTGAGTCCGGTAAAGGCCGGGCCTCGCCGCATTGCCAGATGTCCCCCGTCTGCTTGGCCCCTTCCGGGAAGGAACGCCACGCGGGACGTTGCAGAAGCGGCGGCAGGACATCGATATAGCAAAATTCGTGTTCCGGGTACGCCGGATCATACACGTCGGGCGGCCGGTTTCTCGCCCGATCGTCGGTATGGGGCAGAAAACCGTTGTGCGAATGGGCGTAAAGATGGAACGCCTGTCCCCAGTTCCGCAAATGGGCCGCACAAGCCACTTCCCGCCCCTTGGCCCGGGCCCGGGCCAGGCTGGGCATCAGCACCGCAATCAACAGGGCCACGATACCCGTGACCACCAGCACCTCGATCAATGAAAAAGCGTAAGGCGTTCGTCGGGTGGAACGGCCGGATTGTCCCTGCACGGTCTTCGGCATCGCCAAGTCCAGATTGCGAAAAACTTACGGATGCTCCTGATGCTCGCGGCGCGAGGAGTAGCGCATCATTTCCATGAAATGCCGTCCGCTGCGCAATCCGTCCTTGCGGGCCTGGCCGACATCGAGGAACTTGCCGACCATGAGCATGTTCTTGTCCAAGGGAATGCTCTTCAGATCAACATCCTGGAAAAAACCGCCCACCGTGCTGCGGATGACTTTCTGGCGCTGCCGATCCCCTGCGTAGCACACGACGGCTACCGGAGTATCCGCCGGATAGTGCCGGCCAAGCTGCTCAAACAGGCGCGGAAAATCCATGTGCATTGTATAAAATACCATGCTGGTTTGCAACGCCATCAACTTCTCGTTCGTATCGGTGCGCCCCTCCCAGTCGTCCATCGTCAGGATGACTGAATTCGTATCCCATCCGTAGGGCGTACTTCTCTTGACCGCTGCACTTGCTGCCTGAAAAGCGCCGATCCCCGGTATGACCTCCGACGGCACGTCCTCCGGCAGTTTTTCCAGATACCAGGTGACTCCGTACATCATCGGATCTCCACCTTCCAGCACGGCCACCGTCTTGCCCTCCCGCACCGCCCGGGTCATTTTCTCGATGAGCTGCCGACGGATCTCCTCATGTTGGAGGGCCAGGGCCTTTTCCGCCGGATCATCCAATGTGTCGGGGTCGACCCCCAGCAGTAAAAATGTGAATCGTTCGATCACCCATACCTCTTTGTCGCCGATGTAATCGGCCCAGTCCTCCTTGCCTTGCGGATCGTGCAGAACGATGATGTCCGCCCGGCCGACGGCCTCGATGGCCCGTAACGTTATCAGATCCGGCGCCGTGCCCATGCCGACCAGGTAAAACATGCCGGGGCCATTCCGACTGAAAGAATTCGCCCAAGCCGCATATCCGATGATCAAAGATGCCAGGCCCACCACCAGCGCCCATTGGCTCCGTCTCATGAGTGACCTTTCGAATATCAAGATGAAATGGAACAGTCTCCTGCCCTGCCGATCCCGTCCAAGGTTAAGCGATCCACCCTGGCCGTGCGTCGTCTCAACGCTCCCGGCCCCCTATTGTAAACTGCGTACGGGGAAGTACCAGGAACCAGGGACTCGAGCGCCGGGGCAACACATCCCGGTACAATGGCGGCTGAGCCCCTCCGGATCGAGCGCCCGGCCACTTCATCAAATGCCCCAGGATCCCCAACCCTTGCGGGCGGGTAATCGGCGGTTCATCAATCAACTGCGAACCGCCCTCGGCGGGCAATCAATAATCCTCGGGCAGCCTCTTGAGTTGCTCCAGGTTGAACACCGGGCCTTCCTTGCAGACGTAGACCGGACCGGCGTTGCAGCGGCCGCACTTGCCCACCCCACATTTCATACGGTTTTCCAGGCTGGTGTAGATATCCTTGTCGGCCAGGCCCATCTTGCTGAGCACCGGCAGCGAGAACTTTATCATGATCGGCGGGCCGATGACCAAGGCCACGGAATTGTCCGCCGGCACGCTGGCCTTTTCGAGCACGGCCGGCACGAAACCCACCTCGCCGTCCCAGTCCGGCGTCTCGCCGCCGGGATCGACGCAACGGATCACCTTGACATCCTTGTAACCGGCCCATTTATCCAGCTCATCGCGATAAACCAGGTCGCCGACCGTCCTAGCCCCGTAAACAATCGTAATCCGCCCGTATTTCTCGCGGTTTTCCAGGGCATACCAGATCGCGCAGCGGATCGGCGGCATGGCAATCCCCCCGCCGATGAAGATCAGGTTCTTGCCTTCCCATTCATCCGTTGGATAGTGATTCCCGTACGGCCCCCGAAAGCCGATGGTATCGCCCGGCTCGATCCGCCACAGGGCCTCGGTCACCTTACCGGTACGGCGGAAACAGAACTCGGCATAATCCTTCCAGGTCGAGCTGGAACAGATGTTAAAGGTCGATTCGCCGTAGCCGAACGCCGAGAAAATCCCGAACTGCCCGACGCGGAAGGCAAAATCCTGCTGCTTGCTTTTATCCTTGAAAGCGATTTTCACCGACTTGATGTCGGCGGTGTGCTGGTTGACCTCGAGTACGTCCATCAGATCCGGTTTGTAGATATTCATGATCAGGCGGCCTCCACCGCGCCAGTTTCAACCTTTTGTATGGAATCCAGGACCGGGAATATCCCCAGACTCACCGGACAATTGCGTGTGCAGTTGCCGCATCCCGTACACAGGATATCGCCGAATTTATCCGGATAAATACCGAATTTATGCGTAACGCGCTGGCGTTGCCGCTGGCCTTGCGCGGTTCGCGGGTTATGACCGGACGCGTGCTTGGTAAACAGGCAGAACTGACAGGCGTCCCAGTTACGCACACGCTCGCCGCCGGCGGCATTACCCTCATCCACAATGTCGAAGCAATGACAGGTCGGGCAGGTAAACGCACACGAACCGCAACCCAGGCAGCGCAGGGTCAGTTCCTGCCAATACGGACTTTCGAAATCGCCGTTAATGAAACTCCTGATCTTCTCCAGATCGATCGTCTTTTTCGGGGCGGCCTTGGCTTGACCAACCTTATCCGAGGACTGGGTCTTCCCATCGAACAGCTTGCGGCCCTTGTCCGTCAGGCAGCGCACCTCATAGGAGCCGTCACCCAAATCGAACAACATGGCATCCGACCCGCGCTCTGCGTCCGGGGCCAGGCCGACCGCCGTACAGAAACAATGGGCATCGTGGTTGTTACAGGCCAGGGTCACCACCGTGGTCAGCTCCCGCCGGCGGTTGTAGAAATCGTCCTGAAAATCCCAGTTGAACAGCGGATCGAGAATGGGTAAGGCCGCGGCATCACATGGCCGGGCAGCCAGTACCACCTGCGGCTTCGCCGGCAACTCGACATCCGTCAGCTCGATTTCCTTCTCGTTCAGGCGATACCCGTAAAGCTTCTCATGCCGGGGATAAACGAATTCCTTGATCGAGTTGGCCGGGCGAACAAAGCCGTCCATAGCCAACTGCCCTGATTCGTTCAGCAATGCATACAGCACATGATCCGGCTTCACCTGTCGCGGACCGGCCACTTGTACGCCCTGACCAATCCAGCCGTCCACCAGTCGGCGAAGCTCCGTTTGCGAAATCACTGCGCTCATCGGATAAACGTCTCCTTGTCCTGGAGGGAATAGGCCCCGATGATCGGATCGGCCTGCGGGTCCATGCCCGCCTCGTAGCCGAACTGCTCGGCGGACGCTCGGGCCAGCGAAAGATTGAGCAGCCGCAGATTGATCCCGGCCGGACACGCCCGCGTGCATTCATCGCACCCGATACACCGCCCCGCCTGATGAAACGCCCGGGTGATATGCCAGGCGAAGTTGCCCTTGAGCGAAGGTGATGTGTCGATCACCGTCGGCCGGTTCTTGTCCACGATGCACTGTTCGCAGTAACACAGCGGGCAGGCCTGCCGGCAGGCATAGCATTTGACGCAACGGCCGAACTCCTCCATCCAATAAGCCATCCGCTCGGCCGGCGATTTTTGCATGAAGGCATCCAGCTCGGCGTAGTGCTCCTCGGGCGTGCCACTCGCTTCGGCCTTACCGATGGTCACATCGGCGAAACGCGGCTGGTGTACGGAACAGGCCGCACATTTGGCCAGACACGGCTGACCCACGCCATCGCAGGCCATCCCGATCACCACCATGTTGTCCCGCTCGATCTGCGATTCCTTATCCAGCACTACCAGCGTTCGTTCATCGCAACCCTTGACCACGACGGCCGGCTTGCCCAAGGCCTTCACTTCCTTGCGGGTC
>JAAYCU010000026.1 GCA_012729595.1 Phycisphaerales bacterium | reverse complement strand
TCGGGAGACGGGAAATTCACTCGAAGGAGCCGATCATGTCCACTCGCGTTGATTCACCCGCGTCGGTTTTTCCCACGTTGTCGGCCGTCCCCGCGCAGTATCGCGTGGAATATTATGACGCGGCCCGCTATCTGATCGACGGGCAGGTGCATGAATGGGCCGGGCCGTGTCAGGAAGTGCTCTCGCCGATCTGCGTGATCGAATCCGGCGAGGCCAAGCCCTACAAGCTCGGCCATTACCCGCTGCTGACCGAAACGGAGTCGCGCCAGGCCCTCGACGCCGCCTGCCGGGCGTATGATCGCGGTTGCGGCGCGTGGCCTACGATGTCCGTCGCCGAACGTATCCGTCACGTCCGGTATTTCATCCCGCGAATGCAGGCCGTCCGCGAGGAGGTCGTCAGGCTGCTGATGTGGGAGATCGGCAAGACCTGGCCCGACGCCTGCAAGGAGTTCGACCGCACCGTCGATTACATTCGCGATACCATCGAATCGCTCAAGGAGCTCGACCGGACCAGTTCCCGCTTCGTCGTCGAGGAGGGTTTCGTCGCCCAGGTCCGGCGCAGCCCGCTCGGCGTGGTCCTGTGCATGGGGCCGTTCAATTACCCGCTCAATGAAACGTTCACGACTCTGATCCCGGCTTTGATCATGGGCAACACGGTGATCTTCAAGCCGCCGCGCTACGGGGTGCTTCTGCATGCTCCACTCTTGCAGGCCTTCGCCGAATCGTTCCCACCGGGCGTGGTCAACACGGTTTACGGCGACGGGCCGACCGTGGTCGCCCCGCTGACCACGAGCGGGCGGATCGACGTGCTGGCCTTCATCGGCTCGGCCAAGGTCGCCTCGATCCTCAAGCATCAGCATCCGCGGCCGACCCGGCCGTCAACCAGGTCTGCCGGGTCAACCTGAACAGCCAGTGCCAGCGCGGCCCGGACACGTTCCCCTTCACCGGGCGCAAGGATTCGGCCGAGGGGACGCTGTCGGTATCCGACGCCCTCCGCGTCTTTTCCATCCGCAGCCTGGTGGCCGCCAAAGACACCGAGGCCAACGAGAAAATCATCTCGAACATCGTCGCCGGCCGTCACTCCCGGTTTTTGTCCACGGATTTTATTTTCTGAGTGAGGACACGGGATACGACCCCAAACCGATCACCAATACTCCGCGGGCACGGTCTGTTTCGACAATACTCCCGTTAAACCGATGAACCCACAATATATCCCCGCGATGCCTGATAAAGTACCAAAATAATAATACTGATATTGTTAAAAAAAGCCCACCCCAGCCTTTACTCCCCGTTCAAAAAGTACATAATCTGGCACAGCAGGTGCAAATTATGCGATTTTTTGATAGACAGCACGTCTACATACGGGTATAATCGCGGGGGAGGATACAAGTAGCATATATCCCATAAAAGTGTGTTTTTGCACGGCACAATGGCGTTTCTTCGCACAATTCAAGGTGCGTGCAAGGGAGTGGAGAATGCAGAACTGCCGAATTTTCGGCTTGCCGCATAGCGGAGCGGTCGCCTTTGATGTACGCGACCTTTCGGCATCGTGTAATCTGCCTTTGTTCTCCTCTGCTCGAAACCGCAACAGTGCCCGCAAAAAGAGCCCGATCACAAGAATCAAGACAACGATGTTTCAGTTATGCAATAAATATGCAATAGACGGTGGAAAGCCAATAGTGCATGATTGGCTACGATTGTCGGAAAAGGCCACGAGGCCTGAAGAACAAGTTATTAGGTGGTAAGGAGCAGCAAGAAATGGCCGATACGTTGTAAGACGCGTTGGTCGGGTTCGGAGTACCGCTGAACAGCACTCGGGCCGCGTTGGCCCGATTTAGAGAAGAGAAATGAGTTGGGCTTTGTTGGCCCGATAAACAGAGTTCGGGCCGTGTGGCCCGATGTACAATCGATGGAAGGAGTGGAGTTATGAGATCGAAAAGTGTTGGTATTCTGGCTGTCGGCGTAGCAGCCGTTCTGGCCGCGAGCCCGGCGTGGGGCACGGTCACGCTCAGTACCGTGCCGGTGGGGCATCCGGGCAATACGGCGGATTCAGCAACGGGCAAAGGCTCGGTAAGCTACACATACGAAATCTGCAAGTATGAAGTGACGTTAACTCAGTACTGCGAGTTTCTCAACGCTATTGCCAAGACGGACACCTACGGGGTGTATAATAGCAACATGAAGATCAGTCGAACCGGGTCACCGGGCAGTTACACGTACGCTCCGTCCGTCGATGGCAATCGTCCGGCCAACGGCATGAGTTGGGGTAACGCTGCCCGGTTCGCCAACTGGATGCATAATGGTCAGCCCACGGGGGCACAAAATGCATCCACCACCGAGGACGGTTCGTACTACGTCAACGGAAAGACCTCTCAAGCAGATTTGTTTACTGTTACCCGGAAAGCCGGCGCCACGTGGGTAATTCCCAGCGTGGATGAGTGGTACAAAGCGGCTTATTACAAGGCGTCCACGGGCTACTACTACCTTTACCCGACAAGTACGGACACGATGGAATGGAATTTTGCCAACTATCAGTGGGGCACCGAAACCACAGTCGTTGGGTATTACAGCGCTTACCCCAGCCCCTACGGCACGTACGACCAGGGTGGAAACGCTAGCGAGTGGACCGAGGCCACGGAAGGAACTTCCAACGGTATCCTGAGAGGCGGACAATACAACTTTGGTGAAGAACTTCTGCAAAGTACCTCCTCAGGATTGACCGCAGGCCGAGACGCCATTTATGTCCCCTACGGGTTTCGTCTTGTAAACCTGGTAACTGATCCCAACAGGATCAACCCCAATGATGACTGCACAATCATCAACGGAGTCAACTACAACAACTACAATCCCGAACACGCACCGGGGTCGGACACATTTGGGCTGTTTGCAAAGAGCGGCACGCAAGTCAGCTACCTGGAGTTCACCTTGGGGACCACCCATGTGACCGAGGCCAAATTGACGCTTTGGCAGGACGATGCCGGGGTGAAACCTGAAGTCACCTGGAACATCAACGTGCGCGGCGCCGAGTACAGTTTTGATGAAGTAACCTTCAACATAACCGGCGCGGGTAATACGTGGCCACTGATAGCCAACTTTGACATGACCGGCACGCCGGTAACGCGTTACTACAACATCGATATTACGGACTGGTACAATGCCAATCTCGGCAGAACGATGTCTTTGTTTCTGCAGGCCACTGCCATAGCCGACCCAGATACCGGCCCGATCTTCGAGGATCGCGAGGGCAGCCGAACCGGCAACCCGGTCAACTACGGGCCGCGGATCGAAATCACCCCCTCCAACACGCCGTGCCACAGTACCGTTACTCCGGGGGAGACGCAGACCTCGGCAGGGACTGTAGGCCGCGCGACCTGGCCGCGAACCTTGTATTACAGCTACATCAATTCCGGCACCAGCACCAACGGCTATAACGTTGCGTTGACTGACGACAGCGGCAGTCCGCAAAGCTACGCATGGCTCTCATTAAGCAAGAGCGGTAACTCTTCGGTACCGGCAGGCGGCACGGATTCGGTAGCCGTGGATGTTACCACCGCCGGTCTGACTGAGGGAACGCATACGGGCTATATCACCTTTACCGACAATTGCAGCCCGGCGACCCAACACATCCGGCAGATCGACCTGGTACTTAACCCCGTAAGCAAGGTGCTCATCGATACCACCCCCATTTTAAATACGGATAATGCGGCGGACACCAGGTATGAACCGTCCGGCATAGGCGCAGTGGCCTACGAGTTCCGCATGGGCAAGTATGAGGTAACGGCCGCGCAGTATTGCGAGTTCCTTAATGCCGTGGCCAAAACCGATACAAACAACTTGTACAACACGCAGATGTGGACAGAGGTCGATGCCCCCTGCAAGATCGAGCGGTTGGGAACGAGTGGCAACTACTCCTACCGTGTAGCCGAGGGCTATGAAAAACGCCCGGTGAATTTCGTTTCGTTTAGCGATGCAATCCGATTCGCCAACTGGCTACACAACGGCCAGCCGACCGGGGCCCAAGGCGCCACGACCACCGAGGACGGGGCCTATACCATTGGCAGTATCGGCACGGTCACGCGTAATGCAGGCGCCACGTGGGTAATTCCCAGCGAGGATGAATGGTACAAGGTGGCATACTATGACCCGACACTTGGTTCGGGCGGATACTGGGATTATCCGACACGAAGCAACACCATCAATACCACGATGGCCAATTATGACAATGCCGTCGGGCGACCGAGCGATGTCGGATCGTATGGTTATCCCAGTTTCTACGGATCGTTGGACCAGGGTGGCAACATCCGTGAATGGACTGAGTTGATTCCAACTGCGGGTAGCCGCAACACTCGTGGTGGCGCGTATAATTTCGGCGGTACCACGTTAGCCTCAAATTTCAGTGTTTCCGAGAGCTTCGGAGACGAGCACCGCAACCTTGGATTCCGGGTCGCAACCCTGGATCTGGGAGATCCCAACCGGATCAATCCGAACGATGACACTACGGTCCGGGGAACCACCAACTACAACAACACCGGCAACTTTGGACTGTTCGTTAAGCGTAACGGCGATGTCAGCTACCTGGAGTTCTGGCTCGGCAATACGCCTACCGTCAGTGCCAAGCTGGTATTGTGGCAGGACAACGCAGAACTTAACGTCGGCTACAACGTTGTTGTCCGAGGCGACGAGTTCGATTTCAACGAAAGCACCTTTAACAATTCGAGTCTCGGTGACACCTGGCCACAGTTGGGTACATTGGCCGTGTCGGGCGTAGAGCCTGTGCAGGCTTTCTACGAACTCGATATAACCGACTGGTACAACGATAACCTCGGTAAGCGGATGTCAATTTTCCTGAGAAACGACGGGACTTGGAATGAATACCAGTCCCCGATGTTCGAAGATCGCGAAGGGACCCGAACGGGTGATCCTGAAACTTATGGCCCGCGCATTGTCATCGACATATTGCAATGCAATACGCCATGGGCTGATGCCGATGGCGACGGGGACGTGGACATGGATGATTTCGCCATGTTCCAGCGATGTTTCTCTGGATCCGAGATGCTATCCGTCGATGCCGACGAATATTGCCGTTGCTTCGACCGCAACTCGGACGGCAAGGTCAACAATACGGATCTTGCGGCGTTCGAGGCCTGTTCGACAGGTCCGGGCGTTATTTGGGTTTCCAGCCCAGAGTGTCCGTAAGTAAGACTTTTAGACGAGATCGAAAAATTGCAGAGAGCGTGGCGGAGCGTTCAGCGCTCCGCCACGCTAGGGCAATGAGGGCGGTTGCTGAAAACTATACAGGGAGATAAAAATGCCATATCGTGTGGGGTATACTGGTTTAGTCCGTCGGTTTTTTGGATGGTTTGGGGGGCCGGTTGCCCCGATCGTGGCAGCAATGCTTTTTGCATCGACTTGCTTAGCTCAGGTGTTCCCGGGTGCGACCTGGGAATTTCGTACGCCCGCCGAATTCGGCATTAACGACAGCAAGCTCAATCAATTCGTCAGCAGCATCGGCGGGACCGGCTGCATCGTATATAACGGCTACATGATCAAGACGTGGGGCAATCAAGGCTCCAAGGCAGACTGGGCCTCGGCGGTCAAGCCGGTAATTTCCACGATGCTGTTTTTCGCGATCCAGGAAAACAAGCTGCCCAGCGTGGACGATCTGATTTACAATCATGGATGGGCACTGGTCCCGAAGGACCAGACTATGACCTTTCGGCACCTGGCCAACATGATCGGAAACTATACCCGCACGGAGGCTCCCGGAGCGGCCTGGGCCTATAACGATTACGGCATTCAATTATACCAGAAGACGCTCTTTGACCGGGTATACGGGACCACGCCCAATGCGGCGGCCACCGCCCCCACGCGTTTAGGGGCCCTGCAATTCCAGGACGGGTCCATTTTTTCCTCGCGCGACGGCTACGGCCTTTACACGTCGGTGCGGGATTACGCTCGTATCGGTTGGTTCTGGCTCAATAAGGGTAACTGGAACGGCACGCAACTGCTTCCAACCAGCTATTTCGACAACTTCATGAAACCCTACGTACCCGGCAGCCTGCCCCGGTCCTGCTCAAGCTGTTCCACTTCTGATTACCTGGGTATTGGCACCTCCGGAGGTGGATCAAACGATTTCGCTTACGGGCCGGGCATATACGGCTTCAATTGGTGGTTTAATGCCAAAGGCGGCCTCCATCCCAATGATCTTACCTGGCCGGATGCCCCGTTAGACACTTTTCAGGCCAACGGTCATTGGAACACCGAAATTGTCACCGTTATTCCGAGCCGGAAACTTGTCGTATCTGCTATTGGTAACTGGGGCACATTTCAGCCAGGCAGCGCTTCGGCGGGCATGAACCAGAATCTCAAGCTGCTCGCCGAGGCCGTACCGGCGAACTTACCCAATATCCATTTAAACACCTCGGCCATCAACCGAGTCGCCGACTATACCGAAAACCTTTCCTCGGATAGTTTTGTTGTTACCAACTCAGGAAGCGGCACATTGCAATATTCCATCAGCGATAACGTTTCCTGGCTGAACGTTAATCCTCCGTCCGGCTCGCGCGGAGCAGGTCAATCGAATACTCATACCATCAATTACACGGTCAACGGGCTGGCTGTCGGGACATACAATGCAACCATCACCGTCAGCGACAACGGAAGTTCTCCTCCTGCTCCCAATAGCCCTCAGACCATCGACGTGTCGGTACGGGTCAAGAGTGTTTTACCGGATTTAGACCTCGATGGTGATGTTGATCAAGAGGATTTCGGCCTATTCCAAGCGTGTTACGGCAACAGCGTTCTGCCAGGTTGCGAGATGGCCGACTTCAATGACGATGGTGTAATAAGCCAGACTGATTTCGGTATATTTCTTGGCTGTTTCTCAGGTACCGGCGTTCTCGCGGACAAGACTTGCGATGACGTCTATGAATGAGTTTTCCGGACCGCCGCTCTTAGAAGTGGTTTAACTCATGCCCCTGACCGGGGTCTAATGCCGGGGGGCAACGCGAAGGAGGTATGAAAGTGAGCTTATTATCCAGTAGATCGCGTATGAGTGTCACCATCGCGACCATGATGGCCGTCGCTATGTTGTCCAGCGTGGCCTATGGGTCATTTGGACCAGTGGTCAGTCTGGGATCGGGCACGCAGCCGAACTGCGCACTGGGCTTGAACAACACACTGCACGTGGTCTACGTCAGCGGCGGCCAGGTTCAATATCGAACCATGACCGGCGGAGTGCCTTCGGCCGCCGAAAGCATCCCCAACAGCGATGGAGCCGCCGATCCGTTTGTTGCCGTGGGTACGGACGGATCCGTACACGTCGTATGGGATACCTGGTCCAGGTCTCATTACACAAATAGAATTGGAGGCTCTTGGAAAGCCCCTCAAGCCCTCCCATACACCTATGCCGAAAGGAATTATTTCCCCCAGGTGGCCGTCGCCTCGGACGGCGTAGCCTATACTGCTCACTGGTCTTGCCAAAAGGATCCCGCCGGCGGCCATAATGTTTTCTGCAGAGTAACGAACACCAGTAGCGCGACACCGACCATAACCAAAATATATCAATATGTTTCGATCAGCAGGCCACCAAGTATTATCGGGCCCAGCCCGGCATCCGCTGGCACCGGGAATATGCATATTTTCATCGGGCTCCCACAAACGGAACACCGCACCATGGATTACAACGGCAATGTCAGTGGGGCCACCAACATCAGCAGAACGCCGTACGAGAAGACGGCGGAGGGTATGCATGCGTTCTTCATTGGGAGTGATCCGGCGATATGCACGGGTTGGTTTTCGGGTACCGAGCCTGTCGAGGGCCCCCTTTTCAATTCGCTGTCCAGAGCCAACGCCAGTAAGCAGGGGCTGGTAGTAGAGTCTGTCACTGGTCCTATTTATCCCCGGGCCGCCTATGATCCGAGTGGAAACAAAGCCTATGTGATATACCCCAAGGCAGGCAAACCCGCCCTGGCATCCTGGGTACCTCAACAGGACTCCACCACGGTAATCGGATTTGTGAGCGATTCAACTATTTCAACCGGCACAAGGGGCTGCGGGGCAGGAGGTATTGCTCGATGCGTAGGCGGCGGGGTGCATATAGTTTACAGCACAGGCATGCAGGTTTATTATCGCAGTTACGGTGCCGCCCCGGATGCTACACCGCCGAGCGTCCCGACTAATGTGCAAGCCTCGCCGATATCGTGGAATTCCACATCGGTCATGTGGACCGCGTCGACCGATAACGTCGGGGTAGCAGGTTATAAGATTTACCGCAATGGCAACCCCCAGCCGATCGGAACATCGCCGACCCCGGGGTATACCGATACCGGTCTTCAGCCGGAAACTACTTACTCTTACCGCGTCTCGGCCTATGACGAGGCCCAGAATGAATCGGGGCAATCATCCCCCCCGGCCGTCACCGTGACCCTGACACGATACGCCCTGGCGGATTTCGATCAGGACGGTGACGTGGATCTGGAGGATTTCGGGGTTCTGCAACAGTGTTACGGTATCTTGCCGGTCACCGGAATCTGCATCGCGACGGACCTGAACAATGACGGGGCGGTTAATCAGACGGATTTCGACATATTCCGTAACTGCATGAGCGGAGCGAATAACCCGGCGGACCCGGATTGCTGGAATCCCTGAGTCAGTTTCCATTGAAATTGAACCGGAACACGGGATGTGTTACAACCTTGGTATGGGTCGCTCTCGCTAATACGCAAACAGATGTTTGGTGATTGCGTCCGCGCGGCAATTCCTATCCGTCCGAGCTTGGACAATCCGAGGTGTCCGGGGGGAAAGGGAGTCAAACATGAGGTTGTCAATCAGTTTTACGACAGTCGGCCTGGTGGCTATCCTGGCAGTTATCACGGAGGCCGGCCCACAAACGGATCCTTACGTTGAGAATAACGGCGTTATCGCGTTCGAAGCCGAGGCATACACGACCCAAGTGGGCTTCCAGGAGGTTGTGTTCGACGGCACGACCTCGATGCAGGCCGTGGGCGGCAGTGATAGCCGATTAGATTATGTGATTCAAGTTGACACGCCGGGGCGGTTCCAGATCCGGATTCGCGCGTACGCGCTGGACCATATGCAGAATGGTTTGTATCTGGCCCTCAACGGCCAACTGATCCGAGCGCCTGCGGATCATCCCCTGGCAGGCACTGCGGACATCTATCTACAAAAGGTCGGATGGTCCTGGGATCCAGAATGGCTGGGAGACGAACAGCATATTGGTCCGGTTACGGTTGACCTGCAGATTGGCCAACATGTGTTTTCAATCCGTAAACGGAAAGACGAGAACCCGCTGATTGACAAAATCCAGCTTGTTCGGACGAGCTCCCCCGACACCGAGCCGCCGAGCGTACCGACTAATGTGCAAGCCACACCGATATCGTGGAATTCCATATCGCTGATGTGGACCGCGTCCACCGACAACGTCGGGGTAGCCGGTTATAAGATTTACCGCAATGGCAACTCACAGCCGATCGGTACTTCGCCGACCCCGGGATATACCGATACCGGCCTTCAGCCGGAAGCCACTTACTCTTACCAAGTCTCGGCCTATGACGATGCCCAGAATGAATCGGGGCAATCATCCCCCCCGGCCGTCACCGCGACCCTGACACGATACGCCCTGGCGGATTTCGATCAGGACGGTGACGTGGACTTGGAGGACTTCGGGCTTCTGCAACGGTGCTACGGTATCGTACCGGTCACCGGAGCCTGCATCGCGACAGATCTGAACAGTGACGGGTTTGTCAATCTGACGGATTTCGATATATTCCGTAACTGCATGAGCGGCGCGAACAGCCCCGCGGACCCGGATTGCTGGAATCCCTGAGATTGATTACAGATTGTCTCCGGGCACCGTATAATCGACCAGATCAATCGCCCTTCTCTAGAACGGATAATCCTTCGAGTCTATTTACGGCTGGAGCTGCTGCTGCATAAATACCACGGGTCTGTCGTCCTCGGGTGTAGCCACGCGAACGCGGAATTCCCATTTATGCGTGTGCTGCCAGACTTTCATTAGAATGGCGTTGGTACCGGCCTTTAGTTTGATGGAAACGGTATCCTCGTCGATTGTCATCGGCCTTCCCGCAAAGAGTTCAAAAACCTTTTCTCCGTTTATCCAAACCTTTTCGCTGTCAGCGGCCCCGATGCGCAACACCGCATTCATGGCGTCCGTTACCTCTATCTCTGCATAAGCGTAGCCGATTACATTTTCATGCTGACCAAGGGCGGCAGCCATGTTCACTATTCCGTGATCATCGGCGACCACCGGCCTCCACTCCAACCGCCGCTTACCAGACATGTAGCGTCCCCTTAGGTCCACGTTAGGCTCGTCGATGTATGGCCTGTTCCACCCAGCGTGATTTTCCCCAAGTTCAAAGGGGCCGACCAG
Source organism: Phycisphaerales bacterium (assembly GCA_012729595.1). GTDB lineage: Bacteria > Planctomycetota > Phycisphaerae > UBA1845 > PWPN01 > JAAYCU01. The sequence continues at coordinate 6,554 of JAAYCU010000026.1, read as the reverse complement.
CCACCAGTGACGAATAACACCCAGTCGGGCTGACCAGTCAACGCGGCTACCAAGCCCCATCAGCTTTTCGGCCAGAATCTGCATGGTTGCGGAGGCTGGTTCCAGCTCGACAGCGGCTTCAAAAAGCTGCTTGGCCTTGTCCTTCTCGTTGGCTTCCAGCAATTTGTCGCCGATGCTCATCAGAAGGGGAACCGCCAGATCATGCATCTCGGCGTCAGCCTTGGCCATTTTGGCAACCTCAAACGCCGCCGGGCATGGACTGACAGTCAGCCCGACAAGTGCGCGGCGAAGAAGAGCCTTTTCCTCGGTCGGGATTACTTCGATCGCGGCCAAGTAAGCCGCACCGGCATCCGCATGATTCCCCCCATCTCCCAACGCATTGCCAAGGTTGATCAATGCCATGCGGGCCTCTTGCCGATCGGCGGCATCCGCACTCCGGCCTGCGGCGTTCAGCGGCTCGATAGCTTGCGCCAATACCGATTCACCCAAAGCTCGAATCGCGATAACTCGAAACTCCGCGTCCCCTTCCGCCGCAATCTGTTTCAAAAGGTCCAGAGTGATCGGGTTATGCTTTCGTCCGAGAACGGATAGCAAAGCAAGCTGCGTTTCCTGAGAGGCGGACGCATATTCATCAATGATGCTTTTACAGACATCATCGCCGCTCATCTGATCCAACGCCTCTATCGCCGCCGCCCACTCGAAGGTGTCCGCATTCTTAATGCATTTGAGCATGTCCGCAACTGACGGACCATCTCCAATCCTTCCCAGGCCGGCCAAACCGGCCATGCGGACCTTCGGCTCATCCGATCCGAGCATATCGCGGTATTCGGAAACCGCGATTAGCCTGTTCTCGCCTTTGAGCTCGACAGCGCGAACCAGTCGCAGCCAAGCATCGACGGCATCACTTCGCGTGGCCTGGTCGCTGTGCGCTACGATCTGCTTGACGGTTTCCAAGTAGGCGAGGTCGCCGGTCCAGGCCAGAGCCCGGCCGGCCGCAGCACGGACGGTCGCATGTTCACTCTTGGCATACGCGAGACTTGCGTCCAGACTCGCGACATCCTTCATTTGAGCCAAGCTGTAGAATATAGCACAGGTAAAGTCGGGGGAGGCCCTGTCCAGATAACCTTGCAGGACCGCGGCGGCATCGGGCGTACCGATCTCCACCAAGGCGGCCCGCGCTTTCTCCCGCATTTCCGCATCATCGAGAAGCAACGTCAGAGGACTCAGATCCGCCCCTTGGGGAACGACCAGCGGCAGCAGTCGCAGGCCCAGTTGCTTCAATTCGGGGGATCGATGCGGCTCCAACAAAGTCATCAGACTAGTCGTCACCAGTGTGCGATCCTCCTCGCGCCCCGGCACGCTCACCTGGTTGGCAAACTCCGCAAGCACTTGAAATGCCGTCGATCGCACCAATTCGTTATCGCTGCTCAGTAGCGAGACAATTTGGGGAACCACTTGCGCGCATTCACGAGGCAGATATTGGCGAGCGTATGCCCGATCCTGCGCGTTGCTGGAGGCAAGCTTTTCCAGTAGCTCACTAGCAGACGCGGCGGCATAGACCGACGACGCCAAGGCCAGAGAAATTGTGAGAACCCATGCGATGTTGTGTGTCTTTCTCACGATCCGGGCTCCTTTTTATGAATATTACAACGCGGGCGTAACGCCCGCTAACAATCAACCCTATTCCACATTTGTCACAGGCGCCAAGGAGAGCGGTAGGCTCTGGTTAAATGCCGGTTAGCCTGCTCGTCGCGAATGAATCTTTCCGCTTGACCATCCCAAATTAGCTTGCGGCCTGCTTTCAGGGCAATACCAGCCAGGAGTACGGCGTTAGTCGAGCGAACCCCCTGCTCGATATCGGCGGCCGGGCGCTTACGCGACTCCATGCAGTCAAAAAAGTTATTGTGGTGCTCGGGATTGGCCCAGCTTCGCTCGGGTTCGCCGACATATTTGGCTATGCCCAGACTGTCCGGAAAGACCTCATAACTGTCACGATCCACCACGAGCATACCATTGGTACCCTGGAATTTAATACCATAGTGTCGGCCGGCGTGGACACTCCAATGCTTTTGTTCCCAAGTAACCGTGCAACCCGGGTATTCGTAGATGGACTCGACCGCCTCATCATTATCGGCAGTTGCACTGTTTGCGGAATGCCTCCCGATAGACTGCACCGACAGGCAGCGATCCTGCTGGATTCCCCAATGCACGATGTCGATCAGATGTACACCCCAGTTGGTAAGCTGTCCGCCTCTACAGTAATCGTACCACCCCATGTGCCCATAGTGACGCTGTGGCGAGTATGGAACGTACGTTGCCGGACCGAGCCACAGATCCCAGTCCAGACCCTCTGGCACTGGACCGGGTCTCTCGATACCTCTCCAGTGATTAAGACCAATCCAAGCCGTGGACGAAGTCACCTGCCCAATGCCGCCGCCATGCAGAACTTCAATAGCCTTCTGGAACACGGGCATGGATCTCTGCTGCGTACCGAGTTGGACTACGCGACCGTAGCGCCGGGCAGCCTCAACCATGGCCCGGCCTTCGGCAACCGTAGGCGAAGCCGGTTTTTCGACATAAACATCCTTGCCGGCCTGACAACCGAGAATGGTTAGCAATGGATGCCAGTGATCTGGCGTGGCCACCCAAATGGCATCGATGTCCTGGCGATCCAGTACATGACGAAAATCCTGATAGCCGTCGGGTTTATCACCGCCTATATTTTTCGCGACGGTCATGGCGTTTTCGTAGCGAGGCGTAAAACAATCGCATACCGCGACAATCTGGCAGCGTTTATTTACCGCGAGGGCTTCTAGATGCCGAGTACCCATCCCGCCCGTGCCGATCATTCCCAGACGGATGCGCCGGTTCGCTCCGGCCAGCCGGTCAGCGGCTCGTGCGCTAATCGGTCTATGCCAGCCCAGTCCCGCGGTCGCTACCGCCCCACCCAGAATCTTTAAAGTGTGTCGGCGCGTAAGACCAACGTTTTTCTTCATGATTCGTCTCCTTCAGTCGTCCCTTACATTCCGGCAGGTCCGACAATATGACACTGCGTATTGCCTACGGCTCCCAATGTAGTCTTCCGATTCCAAGCCGTCAATCGGGCTCGCGAGCCTCCGAGGATCAGGTTGGTTTCCCGCAATAGATGATGACCAAGGTTTTAAACAAGCAGAGTTTCGTGACTAAAGCACCCAAGCAGTCGTCCCTGAAAAAGCCGCTTGCTGAATACTCGAGACCGAGGAAGCGTGATTCTTGTCCGGGAAGCATGCCTCAGATAACTCATCCAAAGCTTACGCCGTGCATTTCAGGGCATTAAACGGTGCTCGAGCTGCCTGCAAGAATCTGACGCTCCGACTCAAGCGGACCGGCATGAAATGGGACCCGGACCATGCGGCAGCGATGATGAATCTGGTCGCCCTCCGCGAGAGCGGCCAGTGGAACCTCTACTGGCGTACGCGAAAAACGGCCTGATGCCAAAAATGCTGACCACACCCCCCTATTGACGAGCGACCGGTTTTAGTTAGTGTGTAGTGGGTTATCGCGGGACACTTAAGGACTCCCGCGATGTTTATTTGTGACAAGTTTGTCGGGTTGTCCGGTCCGCGGACCGGCGCGTTGAGAATATTTGCGGACGGATTGACGCTTTGATGATGTATCATCTGCAATGGTATATAACCCGTGAATTGCTCAAGACCTTTGCGTTGACCGCTATTGGCCTAACGCTTATATTCAGTTTGTGCGGCGGAGCTCTAAACATAATCCAGGCAGACATGCTGACAGCGGTGCAGATTGCTCAGTTAATGGCCTTCGTGCTACCTGTGGCCACCACGCTGACACTTCCGATTTCCGCCCTGTTCGCGTGTGCTATGGTTTACGGACGCCTGGCTGCTGACAACGAATTTGACGCCTGCAAAAGCAGCGGCATTAACATTCACCGGTTGCTGGCCCCGGCAGTCGGCCTAAGTGTATTCACCGCAGTCTTCACCTTTAGTTTCGCGAACTATGTGATTCCCAAGTATATCGAACAGCTTGACGAGATGGTCCGAAAAGATCTTCAGAAAGTGGCCGTTGGGTTGCTTAGATCTCGTGGTTACATGCGGCACGGCCCCTATGTTCTATACGCTGGCCATTGCGAATTGCGACCGGGCGAGGAGGAGCAGGAGGTTCTTTATATTCGCGAAGCGGCGTTCATGGAATTAGAGGGATCAAATCTGGTCCGGGTAGGTACGGCCGAAGAGGTCCGAGTGGATTTTTGGGTTCAGCCTGGTGCGTCTCTCCCGGTGGTCGAGGCCTGTATGTACAATGTTTATGGCGTCGATATCAAGCAGCGGCAAACTATCGACCTCAAACGGCAGCGATTGGATCCTCAAGAGATACCCTCGCAGGCCAAGCAGAACCCCAAATGGCTGACCCTGAACGAGCTTCTGTATTTTCAGGGAAATCCGTCAGAGATGGTTACGGTTCGCCGTGATGTGGAAGCCTTTCGGCGGCAAGTGGGCGAGGCCTTCTTTTATCGGGATTTAGTGCAGCAATGGCGGCAAAATAAAGTTATTCGACTGGGAGACGAGCGGCGTCGCTACGAGATTCAGGTAGACCGTTTGGAACTGGATGTACGGGCAGGTCAAGTCGAACAGTATATGCCGCGAAACATGCTTGGGGTTACCGTACAAATGTACGAGCCGGACCGGAAAATCACCTACCAGGCCGATTCCTGCGCGATCCGGGTCAACCGCGGAGCGACGGATCGCAATGACACGATCTTGATCGTTCTTGAGGGTAATGTAACCTTTGCCGATCCCAGAAATCCCCGAAACGTTGTGACCCACCGCCGGCAGGATCTCCCCGCCCTCCCCTTCCCCCGACGGTTTGAGCAACAGGTTGCGAACCTGTCCGATGAGAATCTGTTTGGCAAGGGACTGCCCGGAACACGTGAACTGGAAACGATGAATCTGGGGCGCCGTATCGATGAGGCACGTAAGGCAATTGGCCAGGAACTGGTCAAGATGGGGCTGTCAATTACGGCTATTATACATTCGCGGCTAGCCTTCAGTTCGAGCGTGCTGGTCATGCTCGTGCTGGCCGCCGGATTAGCCATTATCTGCCGTGGCGGGCAACTGCTGACCGCATTTGTGATTAGCTTCATTCCGGGAATGGTTATCGTGGTTATGAACGTCATGGGCCGACAGTTGGCCGAAAAACCGGGTACCGCCCTCGCAGGGGTGGGAGTTATCTGGTTGGGCTTGGTATTGCTTGCGGTGGCCGACGCCGTAGTGTTGACCCGATACCTAAGACGCTGAGCAGGGTAATGATTCGAATTATTGACCGCTATCTTCTGCGAGCCTTTTTTGCCAACTACCTACTGGCCTTGTTCGTACTGATCAGCCTGTACGTCGTCCTCGATTTGTTCGTTAATCTTGACGAATTTACCGAGGGTAGCAAGCCGATCCTTCAGGTCATCACGAATATCGGCAGTTATTATTTCTTCCAAGTTCCTCTTTATTTCTCCCAGCTCTCGGGGGTTATCACCCTCTTTGCGGCCTGCGGAACACTAGCCCGCCTGCATCGCAACAATGAGGTAATTGCAGTGCTGGCCAGTGGTACAAGCGTGTTTCGGTTGGCGACCCCGCTGATAGTCGCCGGTTTGGCAGTGAATGGCCTGCTGGTATTGGATCAGGAGTTTCTGTTACCGTCAATTGCACCTAAGTTGGCCCGCTCGCGCGACGACGTGGAAGGCGCACGTGTCTACGAAATCTGGTGCGTGCGCGACGGCGAAAATCGGCTTTTTAACGCCCGGCAGTTTTCGCCCAAGGAACAAGGGGTCCGTGGCCTAATCGTACTCGAAACATCAGAAGACCCACGACAAAAAGGCCGTTTACGCGACGTGATTATTGCTGATCGAGCTCAGTGGAACGCAGACCGTCTAGGTTGGGATCTACAAGGACATAGCCTACGAATGCGAACCGACAGTGGCGGGCTCAGCGAACCAGGAAAGGATGTCGCATTGGAACCCGAGGCCATTCGTTTCTATCCTGGAGCATTGTCTCCGGACGACCTGCTCCTGCGTCGCCAACGACAATGGATCAACAATCTCAGTCTGACCCAGCTCGATCAATTGCAGGCCAGCGGGGAGGTTCCGGTTACCAAGGTTATTCAAGTCAAGCATGGGCGATATACCCTGCCGATAGCTAACATGATTTTCCTGCTGATGGGTATGCCCTTCTTTTTGAATAGAGCGCCTGAGCGCATACTGAACCAAGCGGCCAAGGCTTTGGTAACCTGTGCAGTTGCGTTTGTTATTACGTTCATCGGGCAACAGATGGTCGGGGCCGCCGAAACTTCCACTCTGCTGGCCGCTCTGCCTGCCTGGTTGCCCATCTTCGTTTTCGGACCCATCGCCGTTGTGCTCCTCGATGGGGTCAAGACTTAGTACTTAAACTGACCGATTTCATGCCGCCAGGAGCTTTTCCAGGCGGCGGAGTACCGGACGTTCATGACTGACTTTGACCACATCGTTCACCGCCTCTCGCCAGACCGCGCGTTGCAGGTCGGCTTTG
>JAAYCU010000025.1 GCA_012729595.1 Phycisphaerales bacterium | reverse complement strand
ATAATCCGCGGTCACCGATACCTGCTCGACTGGTGGGATTTGGCGACCGGGGGTGGCAAATGTGCTGGCAATCGCTTGAGACACATAAGTCGGGTTAGCGTATTTCAACTGATATACCTTCGTGTCCCTTTCCGTGCCCTTGGCGGTATCGGCATTATCGAGTTCGGCAACCAACTCCTCGATTTTCTTCATGTTGTCTTCATTGGCGCTGACGATCAAAGACATCGTGTTCCACTCGCCGGCGACCTGGACCCGCTCGCTATCGGCCATATTGCCGCGCTGCGGAAAGACTGTATAGATAGCCGTGGCCACGTGTCCCGGATGGGCAAAGGACAGCGGAAACACTTTGACTTGCCGAGCCGCCTGCGTCATACCTTCAACGTCCATCTCTTTGAGCAATTCATCAATCAGGGCCTTGTTCTTCTCGCTACAGGTAACGAGCAGCCGGCGCGAGGCGATGTCCGCCTGAATCGTCATGACCCGTTCCGCCGGGAGCTCGCTGGTCAGCCCCAAGGACCGCATATTCGCGCTGCGCTGGCTGAAGTACTGTTGCAGGGTGCGGGCCACCTCGTCCACATTGGCGTGCCGGACGGGAACCTGGTAGTCATTGATTGCCAATGCCGCGCTGGGCTGAAAATTCTCCAGCGGATCGATGACCCGAGCCTTGACCTGCTCGATCTGGTTCTTGGTGCCATATATATATACTACATTACTGGTGGCTTCGGCCACTGCCCTCGGGGGCGATACCCCGCCTGCTAACCGCTGACGCGTATACAAATTGTTGATCGACGCCGCCACCGACGTTGCCTGGCCTCGGGTCAGACTGAACATTGCCGTCGTCGGCGTACTCTGGTCCGAAGGAGGTATGTCGATCCTGGCCAGCACCGTCTTGACCACCAGTAAGGCTTTCGGAGAACCGACCACCACCAGGGAGTTGGTTCGCTGATCGGCAGTGAAAGCGAAAGTCTCCTGGGCCAGCCCGGCGCTGCGGATCAACTGGGCGGCCATAGTTTTCAAGCTGGTTTCCACGTCGGAGGCCATCGCGTATTTCAGTTCGATCACCTCTGTCATTTGGGTACCTTGGCGGTCCAGAACCTCGATGACTTCCGATATGTCCTTGAACAGCTCCTCCGAGGCGGTGATGAACAACATATTGCTGTTGTCGTCGCCGACTATTACCACCTGACGTTCCATGGTCTTGTCCATAACGAACATACCCTTCAGGGTCTTGGCCACATTCGAGGCGGAGGCGAACTTCAGTGGAATTTGTCGCGGGCGGGTCCGCTGTTCCACCATATCCTCTAGCTGATTGATCAGTTTTTCGACCAGCTTCATGCCCTCTTCCGGCGCCGAGACGATAACCGAATTGGTCCTAACCTCCGAAGTAATGCTTATGTCCTTGGCTGGATTGATCTTGGCCCCATCGTCCCCGGTCATCGAGGTCATCTCCAGCATCTGCTGCTGAAGCAGTTCGATCATCGCGGCCTGCTGGATCCCACCCCGGATCCCGGTACGAGCGGGCATCATCGGCATCCGCTGGTCTCGCTGATCGATTTTGAGAATGGCCTTAAGGGATTTCTCCACTTCCTGGGCGTCAAGCTTCTTGAGTTGAAAGGCCCTGATATTACGTGGGTCGCCGCCGGGACGGTCGATCTTGAGCAGCAACTCGGCAATCAGGGGGAAATCCTGCGTAGCCGCCCTGATGATCAGGGTTCGCATGCGCGGATCGGGCACCACGCGGATGCGTTGACCGGCGGCTGCGGCTTTAGCCGCGGCCGCCTCGGCAGTCTTCTGGTCCTGCTCACGACTCATACGTTCGCGAATTGAAGTGTCGCCTTCGTCGCTCGTTTCGGCTTTCGCAGGTGGTCGGGCCTGTTGTTGCTGCCGACCACGCGGGGCCGCGGCTGCCGCAGCCGCGGCGGATACCTGTTTGTCATTAAACATCTCTTCTAATATCGAAGCGGCCACGGTCACATCGAGGTGCTTGATCCGGATTACGCGAATTTCGGTGCCGATTTCATCTCCAGTCTCCTCGTATTGTTTGATGATCTTGTCCATCAGCTCCTCGATGGCCTCGATGTGCGAGGACGGGCCGACCACATAGATCATGTCCGAATCCGGATCGTACCGTATTTCGGTCTGATTGGAAGCATATGCCTCCATCGCGGCCTGCCGGAGGGCTGCTCCGGTCTGCTGCTCCGGACTAGGCGGCTCAAGCGTCGTATTCATCGGCGCCGAAACTCTCTGATCGGGCTGAAGAACCTCGGTCGCAGGCTGGGCGGGTGCTGCTGGCTGGGCAGGCGCCTCCTCTTTGGCAGGCGCCTCCTCTTTGGCAGGTGCCTCCTCTTTGGCAGGTGCCTCCTCTTTGGCAGGTGCCTCAGGCTGGGGCGTTGCCTCCGGCTGAGTGGTTACCTCAGGCTGGGTAGTCGTTTCACCGGCCACTGTAATCTTCGCCCCCTGAGCCCAGGACATGGACGCCAACGAATCCGTGAGCTTTCGGGCAATAGAAGGCGGAACGAACGGCGCTCCCCCTTGTGAGGCCAACGGTTTGATCGGATCGGTATATCGGATTTCCTGGATCATGCGCAAGGGGTCTTCGGTTTCAAACCGCCCGGGAACCCGCTCCACGTTCATCATACCTTGCAGGGTCGCCGGAGCGGCCACCTGCAACTCCTGGACTACGCGCTCCGGAGTTACGCCCTTGACCCGGAACGTACGCATCACGATGGGCACCTGAGGCGGATTATCAATCATTCGATCCAGCAAATCCTTGAACATCTTAAACTGTTCCGGCTTACCGGTAACGATCAACTGGTTGGCGTAGGGGAAGCTCTTGACCCATGGGGCAGCGGTAAAGCCGTAATATTCCACTAACTGCTCATCCAGGGATTTTCTTAACTGCTGCAGGTCGATGGGGTTTCCATCCTTGTTTTTCGCGGGAATGACAAACGAACGAGTATCGCCGTACCGATCCCGGTTGACCAGTTCGCCCTCGCCGGCCCGGGTATCGACATCCACGGCCACCGCTTCGGCCAACGACTCACGAAGCTCCACGAGATGCTCTATCATGGGCATCTTTTCACGCGGAGCGGACACGAATATACGATTTGCGTAATAATCCGATTTGATCACAACATCGTTGGCAGTAGCTCGCCGAGTCGTACCATAACCTGCCGGGGCCACCCCCATCATGGTTTCGATCATATCCACCACGTCGTTGACATCGGCGTACTTAATATCCAAGACCTTGATCACCGGGCCTTCCGGCTCGGCCTTGGCATCCAGTTCATTGATAAACTGTTCGGCTTCGAAAACCTTCTCTTCCGGACCGCGCAAGATAATAGTGTTGCCCTTGCCTACTTGAGTTACCTGCAAGTCATCCTCCGTACCAATGTCCGTCCCACCGCTGAAAGGCGAAAAACGCCCGAACCGTCGGGGGGTAGAACTCGATGTCTGGCGATTAGCCATCATCTGCTGCACCGCCGGAACCACGTCTTCGGCCCGGGCGGTATTGAGGCTGACGAAGCGTGTGGTCGCTTCCTGCGAAGGTTGATCGAATTCCTGCACCAACGTTCCGACCATCTCCATCATCTGGGCCGGAGCCGATACCATGATCCGATTGGCCAAGCGATGAGCAATAACTTGCGGATCATTCCCGTATAAGAATCCGCGTCCACTATTGTTCTGTTGCTGTAACTCCCGATACTTGTTTTCCAGAATCGGGGTAATAATGTCGGCCATATCCTGCGGCCGGGCATTGCGAATATCGAAATGCTGGATTACAAAGGATAAATCGACCGACTGCTGAGCATCGAGCAACTCATGAACCCGTTTATCCACTTCCTCCATCTGGCTGGCCGGAGCGCTGACCATCAGCAGATTGCGCCCCGCCGCGGAATAAAACCGGACCGACTGACTGTCGCCCCGTTGGTTTTGGCTGTATATTTGTTGCAAAGTCGCCGCCAGGTTTGCGGCCACGGAGCTGTCCGCGCCCTCGACCTGGTATGTGCGGAACTCGTTGTCCTGGCTAGGGTCGCCATCCAGATCGGTAATCATCTTTTCGATCTCGGACATCTTGTCCGCCGGAGCGTAAACCATCAAACTGTCCGCCAGTGATGTAATCTTGATTGCCCCCGGTTCCGCGACGCCATAGTTACGGCCACGCCCGCCCCCCCCCTGGGTAAACATTGATTCAATCGCTGCCTGAACCATATTGGCGTTGGTGTTAATCAACCGGAACATCCTACGCTCGAATCGGCTAGCCTCGAAATCCTGGTCAAGCTGCTTGGCCAAAGCCTCGATCTTCTGGAAATCCTCGTCATTGGCGGCCACCAGCAAACGATTACTGACCGGCTCGGCTACTATCTGCGGAGCGGTGTCGGTAGCACCGTAACCGCGCGAATACCGTCCTCGCACACCACTACTTTGATCAAAGATTTCTAGAACCTTGTCCCGGACATAGGTCACGTCCGCCGCGACCAGACGAATCTCCCGCATCTCCCGGGCCCCCTGCGGACCGGGTTGATCAAGCTCCTCGATCAACTGGGCTATTTCTACGTGTTCTTGATCCATGCCGCTCACGATGATCAAGTTCTGTTCGGGAGCATATTGAATCATCGACCCGCCCAAGAACTGCTGCGCTCCATATCCGTAGCGAACCGGACTGCTTAAACCAAACGCCTCCTTTACGATGGTGGCGACCGTCGTAACGTCCGCATGTTGAAGCCGATAGATGCGATTAGTGCGTTCAACCAGGCTGGTTTCGTCGATCTGCTTGATGAACCGCTCGATATCCGGCCACATCGGCTCCTCGCAGACTACGATGAATTTCTTCGTGTCCTGAATAGGCATGAATTGCGGCAACGGCGTTCCACCATCCCCCATGGGAGTTGACCCACGCCGCCCATAGCTACGTGGGGCGACCATTTGCGCTGTACCACCGAAACGGGTGTTGAGCATCTCGATCACCCCGTCCAGCTCGGCGTTGACCAACTCCACAATCCGCTCGATCGCGTTCTGCTGCTTGGGTTGATCGAGTTGTTCGATAAGAGTCAGAGCCTGCTGAATGTCCCCGCGATTGCCCTTGAGGATCACGACCTTGTTGTCATTCAAATTCTCGATGGCATTAAAGGTATTTTCCCCCGTCACGGTCCCCGGCCCCGTTCGACTTCGTGTGCGAGTCTGGACTGACTGCTGCGTGGGGATAACGGAATTTAAAATTGCAACTATGTTATTGGCTTCCGCGTACCGCAAACGCTGAATGTGATACGGCGATTCCTCTTGTGGAACATCCAACATCTCTAAGTATTGCTTAATAAGACTCATGTCCGTGGGCCCGGCCTTGGCCAAGATAGCTTTCCTGCCGGGCAGTGGATGCATAATCGCCTTGGTGGTAGTTATTCGTTGCCGCACTGTAGACATGGGCTGCTGAGGCTGCTCCGGCTGGCCCGGTCGTCGCTGGGGAACCGGGACATCCCGCCATTCCGTCCGACCGATCAACTGGGTTATGATCTCAATAAGTTCTTGTGGATCACGGTGTTTGACCGGAATTAGTTCGGCAAGCTTCTCCTCCGGTGGCCGATCGATAAATTCATCAATATATCTTTTCACCTCATCGTGCTTGAGCGGTGTGGCCTTAATTACCAGTCTCTCGTTCCGCTCATCAGGATGGATATCCACGATTTCAGTAGCCGATTCGCCCGTGCTGACCATGGCCGGCTGCTGCACTTCAGGGCTGGGCGCACCCCCGCGGCGGCCACGAACAGGCCGGGCCGGCGGGGTTGGCGCAGGCGCGGGCATGGCGTCTACACCAGGGGTGGTCAACATCGCCTGGAGCATAACCGACGCGTCCTGGGCTTCCACATAATGCAGTGGGTATATCCGGTAGGTGCGATACTGGTCCGGAGGAACGTCAAACCGCGCGATGAAGTCCAACTGCTGCTCGATGAAATGAACGAACCCAATCAGGTTGATCCAGTTGGTCCCCGGCACCACGGAGGCCCGGGCCGCGTTGAGCGGGACTATGTCAGTAACTGCCTGGGCCAGAGTTTCCGGCGAAGCTTCCCGGGGGATCACAATCATTGAAACCAGCTCCCACGCGGGAAGTTGGGCTTTACGATAGGATTCCAGAGAATCGTACCGTCGTTCCGGTGCAATATAACGATACCAGTCGGAGACCCCCCGGATAACCAGATAGTCGTTCTGCTTGATGATCCAAAACTGACGCTCGAAAAACAACAAATTCACGGTCTGGAGAAACTGATCGAACGTCATCAACTCATTGCTCTGGAAGGTGATCGCGGGAGCCGCGGGCGGCTTCATCATTTCTTCCAGCAGATCCAGGCCGAAAACACTCAGCCCGGTCATTGCCTCTATATCCTGACAAGCTTTGTTAACCGGCGTATTGCTCCAGTTGATGATATAAGGCCGCTCCCCGGGCGGCACCTGCCAGAATTTGGCGAGTTCTTTCATATCCATCCAGGGCCGGCCCGTACGGCTGTCGGGGACGATCGGCTGCCCGGGCTTTGCCGGGTCGGCAGCGGCTTCTTCAGGTGTCTGATCGGCACCGGCGGCCGGGGTGCTGCCTGGGCTGCCGGCCCTACGCCGCTGGGCCGAGCGGCGGGCTTCCTCCGCCAAACGATTCAAGTCCGCCTCCGAGATATCCTCCAGTTGATCCGCCTGCAAGGGGAGATCGAGCGGCTCACCTATATGCACTTCCGTTTGCTTTTCCGGCTGCGCCGGTCCCTGCTCCTGGGGCTGTTCAGACAGAGGCTCCTGCCGACGGGTTCTGCCTCCGGCGCGTAGCGATCCTCTTGGCCGCCTTGTTTCCGGCCGTCGCGCTGGCAGACCCGCCGGCAATGGAGCGGCGGGCTCCATAAGCTGGGGGTTTTCGGCGGGCACCTCGGTTAGCGGTACTTCAGGATGCGGCTCCTCATACAGTACTGGATCTGCATCGTCACCAGACTCCTGCATGTGTGCTTCCAGTTCCTTAGCTTCGTGTAGAATTCGTTCCGCCTCTTGCATCTGGGCTTCAATGTCGGCCTCGTACACACCGGTGTCGGCCTCGTACACACCGGTGTCGGCCTCGTAAACTCCATTATCGTCCTCATACACCACGTCATCTGGGTCAAACTGGTCAGACTCGTCGTCCTCCTGGGCTAAACCGACCTGGGCCATGGCCAAAGCCAAAAAAACCGGTACCGCCAAGGGCAGAAACCTTATCCAGGCCGCCCCGCCGAACCATACTTTGCGCATTCTTACTTTTGTCATCGGTCCATGACCTCCCAAACACACTTCCACCACGCCCGGGCAATAATTAAAAACATATCTCTTCGAAACACACTTGAAAGTCCGTGTCGCCTCGGACCTCTCACTTGGCTCATCCAGCCGCACTAGTTATACCCTTAAGCCACTCCTGCAGTTCCGTCAGTTTGTAATATACTTCCGGCTGCGATTCCGCCGTAAGCTCAATATATTCGCGCAAGGGCGAACTGATCGGATGAAACAACCATTTACCATCCTTCTGTTCCGTTACCACACCTTTCGGGTGGATATATATCAACATCCCCCCGTACATCGTATCCCCGATCTCCAATCTCTTGTCTTCCTGGCCCCGACTGGGGTTCTCAAGAACCACCTGCTCGTTTCCCGGCCAGATCAGAATCCGCCCGACGACCATGTTCTGGTCGGCTGGGGGCGGAGGGGGGGGTGGTGGAGGAGGGGGACGATCCCCGGTTCGGGTAGGCCGGTCTTGCCTGGTTGGGGGTGGCGGCGGGGGCGGCGGTTCCTTGTACGGCTCGAACAACGTCGGCCGAATACTGTTGCGATATTCCTCCACACTGGCCAGCATCAGCCGTTCTTGCGGCTGTCGGTTTTCCTTTTGCAGGTCCGCAGTCACCAACTCACTGGCAGGCACCCGCCGGTTGGTCGGCAGGATCAGCGTTTCGAGGGATACTTGCAGGTTCATCCGCTCGACGCCGAGCTGATCACCTCCCGAACGAGAATCCATCCCGACCAGGCCCAGGACCATATCCTTGCTACGAACGAGATAGGGCTGACGATGGACTTCGAATAGAAATGCAAGGATGTTGTGCAGTGAACCTTCGGCGCTGACCTTGCTTTCAAGAACCCTGATGCCGGTTTTACCATATGCGCGAACCGGCATAATCCTAACCGTGGCACCGGACAGCCCGGACTTGGCCGCCAGTTCGTTCAATTCGTCGCGCATGCGCGTAGTCGCCTCGTTTGGATCCAGCGACAAGGTTTGTTGGCCGATTGTTTTCCAAGCGATTTCCCCCCGATCCGCGTCGGCTCGCTCGATTTGAACCTTATTCCGGTTCTCCTTCTGAATATCGATACTCCTGTTGAGGTCCGCCAACTTGTTTTGGTATGCGCGGTAGCCCTGCCACATGCCCAGCAGCACGCCCAGGACAACCACAACAATCATCAACCTTTTTTCTTGCGGATTCATATTCCCGCCTGTAATCACTTATGCACAAGGCCCACGTACCGGCTTAAATACACCCCGTTAACCACCCGCAGTCGCCGCCAGGGTTCGAATCGTCAAGTGGATTCTGTCCTTTATGGGATACTTGTCATCCCGCGGATTAATCTCCGTGTTCCCCACCACCGCGGTAAACACCGCGTTGCCGTTCTCGTCTCTAATCTCCCGGATCCGGTCGACCAAATTCGTCGTAACCAGCTTGTTGCTGGCCACCAATTCGAGGGTAATCTGGCCCCGCTCATTCCCATCCATCTTGGTAATATACAAATCCTTATTGCTATCCTTGGAGAATACATCGCCCAGCCGCTTAAGCTGGTCGATCCAGGCCACGCTCCGCTCCTGCCAGACCCGCACGTCGGCGAGCTGGTCCATCAGCTCCTCGCGCTCTTTCTTGTCGGTGTTAAGCTCGGCAATCTCTCCTCTAATCTGTGTTACCGTATGGTTACGTGCCCGGATTGGTTGATAGGCCACTACCCCGATACCCAAGAATACCATGGCCGCAACCGCCGCAATCATCGGTCTTTTTTTAGCCTTGGCTCGCTGCTCAGCCTCCGGCTCCTTAGGGTGCAGGAAATCGAAGCGTTGAGCATAATCACCCACACTGCCTAACGACAAACCAATAGCCGCACTGAAGGGCGCCGGAGCGATCTGCTCAGACCAGCGCAGGTTGTTCGGCAATGTATAAACCGCGGCCGGAGCTCCAAAACGCTCATGAAAAGCGGCCGCGAGGTCTTCATCCACCCCCCCCGTGCCGGACAGCACGATATTGCCGATGGTCGATGACGGATCCATCGCCCGGTAAGCCTGGATGGTCCGGCTCACCTCGACCAGCAAGGTTTCCATCGCAAGTCGTCGGGCCTCCCGTTCCAGACCCTGCAACCCTTCCTCCGGCAGCGGGGCCGAGGCCGCTCGTGAAAAGGCCAGCCGCCCGTCACGGACCACATCGATCTCGGTCATCGTCGTACCGATATCCACCAACAGCGACAAACCTTGGGCCGGCTGCCCGCCGGTCACCGCGGTCAAGTTCGCATACGGGCGCAACCCGATTCGTTCCAGGGTCAACCCGGCCGCCCGCAACACCTGCCGATAATGGTCCACCACTTCGTTGCGGACCGCGGCCACCCAGACATCGACGGTGTTGCTTTCGTCCTGACGCGAGATCGCAAAATCGATCACCGCCTGGTCCTTGGAGAAAGGCAACTCCTTGCCGATCTGGATATGCACCATGGCCGTCAACTCGTCCATCGAACCGCGCGGCAGGGTGAGCAGGTTAAGCAGAACGTCCTGACGGGGGACGCTCACCATCGCCCGCCGTGAACGAATCCGATGCTCGCCCAGCGCACGGCGGATGAATTCGCCCATCGCCGTCGGGTTCCGCGTCTCCACGTCCGGCCCCAACGGGACGTGAACCGCTCGTAAAACCCGCGCCCGGCCCCGTCCCAGATTCACCTCCAGCACGCGCAGGGAGCGCTCGCCCCAATCCAGGCACAGCATTCGTCGATCTTTAACTACCCACCGCAAAACCGCGCCTCCTCTCGGCCTCATCGGTCAACGGATAACCGATACCCAGTGAGGTAATGTCCCGATAATACTTGATCTGGGCAACATGTCCTTGCATCTCGACCACCACCTGAATCCGCTTGGCCACCCCGACATGATCGGCAAACCCGATCGCATCAATGGTGAACTGGATCGAGCGAGCCGTGATGTAGTTGCAGATTAACGCGAATTTCCTCGGGTCGGACAGCGCTCCGCTCGCCGGTACCCAGGCCGTTGTCATTTTCTGTTGGGAATCCAGTCGCTTGCGCATTGCGACCAACGAGTCTGCTTCCTGAGCGGTCAATCCTGGAATCGTCCGCAGCACTATGGGCGGAGCGGTATTCACGTTAATCAGGCCCTGGATGATCGGCTCGTCCCGAGTTGTCAGCCGATCCAACAACACCGCCAGACTCTTTTCGTCCACCGGACTGCGAATCAAGTCGCCTTCCGGATTGAATACCTTGGGGGCCTCGGTCTGTTCTCCTTCGGTCTCCTCGTTACCTTGGCCGCCCTGCCCGCTCGACTGCCGGCCACCGCGTCGATCCTCGTTCCGATCCCTCCCGCCCGGCCGGCGATCGATGGCCTGTCTGGTGCGATCACTCTTGTCCGGATTCTCATTCTCATCTTCGTTGGCCTCTTCATTCTGATCGTCCGATTCATCCTGTGGCGGATTCTCCTCATCGGATTCGCTCTCACCCTCCTGGTTTTCCTCATCTTCCGCCGGTTGCGTTTCCGGGTCCAAGGCCTTTTCTTCCTCGGCGATTTGCTTATCATGCTCGGCCCAGAGCTCGTCGTAATTCGATTTGCCGTTCTCGTCCACCTCCAGGCCCTGCAACTCGCCGATCGAACGGAAGGTATACCCGCGTTTGCGGGCCTCGACGATAAAATCGATTACGTCCTGACTCAGTTCGCTGGCCAGCCCCTCGGTCAGCGATTTGGGCAACTGGTCCAGGGCCTCCAGGTTGACCTTGTTGATGTTCAGTCGCAGCTTGTTGTCGTTCGAGCGGTTCCAATCCCAAGAGTAAACCGTAATCAGCGGTAGCAGACCGGTATCCAGAACACCGTCGCCATTGTCCGGCGGAAACATCGTACCCTCCTCCGTGTCCCGCTCTCCGCCGTCATCCTCGTTCGGGTCGAGGTACCCGTTGCGATTCCAATCCTCTCCGTAAAGAATCCGCCCGTTAAAGCCCCGGACCATCAGCAGTTCTTCAACCGTGTCAAAGGGCCTGTTCTTGGCCCGATAGGGCGGATCTAAAGTCATGTAATAAACGCTCTCGGCCCCATATTCGGATGTTTCATTATTGTCCTCATCCCGCCAGTCGAGCAGGGAGTCGGCCAGCACTTTGGGGTCCACGTCGGCCAGCTTGAGTTGCTCAAAAAGCTTGATCAGTTGCAACCGCGAGGCCACGTTGATGTTCAGCTTGCCCGCTTCGTCCTTCAGCCCGAACCGCAGTCGCGGAACACGATCCTCCGGATTGTCCCGCTCGTAAGTGACAATGCTGTACCGCCAGGCCGGCTCACCGGCCACCTCCATTTTGTCCACCAGGCTGTCCGAGCCGGGATCCTTGCCCGGCATCCAGACCGGCACCCGCCGGAATATATCCGGATTGTCGCACCAGGCATCCATGTCCGTACGCTCGTCACGCAGCAACAACAAGGCCCGATCAATACCCGACTCCGCCGCCAGTTGGGCCTGTTGCCGGTCCCGGTTCGCCTGTACGGCCGCGATCTTCGCGTTCATCTCAAACGAGAAAGTCGCTCCCAACACCCCCAGAAGCAGCACGATCACCAGGACCACCACCAGAATCATGCCCCGCGCGCAATGCCGTCCTCGGCCAAGCCGTGAATGCGCATCACTGGCGGTAAATCCCGGCCGACGTTTACTCTGCCCTATGTTCATCGCCGGATCGTTTCCCGTATCGGCGGGCAATCGTCCGCCGCATGGTATTCCTCAAAATTCAAAGGCACCGGTGCCATGTCGACCTCCTATTGCCCACCCAACTGGAGGCTCGGGTCATTCTCCACCCCGTATATCCTCGAACTCAGTAGCGTCGGGTCCGCCTGTTGCAAATACACCACAGCGGTGAACCGGTCGGGATGATAAACCGGTTTCCCGCCCAGCTCTTCCTCTTCTTCCTCCTGCTTCAACTGAAATTCGTCATCCGGGTCCACCCGCTCCCGACCGATGGTGATCCGCACCGCCTGCGGAAGAGCATAATCGCCCGTCCCGCTGTGCCCGCCTTGTCTCCCCCCGGCGATATCCCCCGCATCAATACCGCTTGCACCACCCCCAACGGGAGGATTCGTTTCCGAGAGGCCCTCGGTCTCGGCCGCATCCTCGGCATCCTCCTCGAACGGAACCTGCCAGCGGTCCCGCCATTCGGCCCCGTCGAAATATTTGAACCGGACGTACTTGATCTCCGGGGCGACCAAGTCACCCGTGACCACCTCGGTTTGAAACCCCTGATCCTCCGTGCTCTCTCCGGCAACTTGGACATCCTCGAGTACGAACTGAGGATTGGGGTCAAACGTCCGCTGTAACGACCGCCACAGCCCGTGACACCACTTAACCCCCTCTTCATCCTTGTACTCGTCATCCCACAACAATGAATAACTGATCCGCTCCACATCCATCTGGGCCGGAGGGGGCGTCTCCCGCAGGCTCAATTCCTGCATCGAATAATTTTCCGGTAGTTTCAGCCGCACGATTGTGATCGAATCCTTCTTACCCCGAAAGCCGTAGCCGTCGCCCGGGACGATCGGGGCCACCGATCGAATCTCCTCGACCATTGAAACCAGCAGGGCCCGGGCCCGCATCGCGTCCAGCGTCGCCCGACTGCCCTCCTCCCGACTGCGCAGGACCGTCTGGAAAAACCCGAACACCCCGGACATCAT
This sequence comes from Phycisphaerales bacterium, assembly GCA_012729595.1. Classification (GTDB taxonomy): domain Bacteria; phylum Planctomycetota; class Phycisphaerae; order UBA1845; family PWPN01; genus JAAYCU01. The sequence continues at coordinate 10,207 of JAAYCU010000025.1, read as the reverse complement.
GATGATGATCAGCGTCAAGGCCAGAATCACTTCCAGCAACGAAAAAGCCCCCCGCCGGTGCGTTCGCGAAGGCGCATCGAAACGGTATCGCGGCCAGGACATAATCCGCTCCGACCGCCGACCAAACGTTGGGCCATCCAGAATGTCCGGCAACCGTTGCACGCTGACTTATCTCCGTTCCTCGTCCGATCCACTCTCCAGTAATTTTTGCATCTGCTGTTGCATACTATTGATATTGCCCCCACCGGTTAGCATCTGGAGGATGGAACTCAACTCCATGAACTCCTCGGCTGGTAAAGCGCTCAACGCCCGGATATCAATACTGCCATCGCTTTTGATGATGTCCGGATACTCCGCCAACAACGCCGCAATCTGGTCCAGAAAACCGCTGCCGTAACTGCCTTCGCCGTCTTCACCGGGACCGCCGCCCTCGGTCAATTCCGTCAGATCCACCCCATAATCCCGGGACATATTGATGTCCGCGGGTTTCGGCCAAAGGCGATAAGCGACGGCCAACACCGCCCCGTCCTTCAGAACATCCTTCTCATCCAAATCACTTTCCCTTTCCGGGTTCGCGATCTGCTCCGCGCGAAGGTCACCGTCGTAGCTGATGGTCAAGGTCACCGCCAACAGGTTGTCCGTCTCCGTCTGCTCGAATTCCATCATCCAGCCGAAACCCGGATAAACGACCCCGAAATCACCTACGAGAATGTCGTCGTCGCTCTCCGGCTCCAGCACCCCGGCGGCCAGTTCGGCGAACTTCGTATCGACCAGCATCAACGCCCGCGTACGCAAATCGCTCTCCCGGGCCGTCTCGAGACCCTGATTAACCTGCATACCCACCAGGGCCAACCCGGTAATCAGTAACCCCAAGGACACCACCACCTCAAGCAACACCACCCCCCGCCGCGGATAACCGCCCCCCCTCACGGCATTCATCCCAACCTCCGGGCAACGGCCCGCGCCCGAACCACCCTTTATTATCAAATAAAGGGGCAGGGTTAAGTTGGAACACGCCGCCTTCCGCATACGATTACTCCCCAAAATCAAGTACATTGTCCCGTGCCAATCTCTCTCTCAATCTCTCGGTCTCTCTATCCCTCCGTCCCTCCATCTCCCTCTCACCGTCCCGTCGAAACTCCTCCGCCCTGCCCGATACGAACCTCCAGAATATTGTTCTCCGTAATAAGATCGCCCCGCGTGAAATCCTGATGCATGATCGGAGACGCCCGGTGTTCCAACATGACCTCGACCTCTTCCACGCGCAAGGCCCGCTGTATCCAGGTCTCGCCCGTACGACCGTCCACAATTACGTTCAGAATCCGCGTCACGTGTTCCGGCTTGAGGTCCACGTCCTCCGGCAGGTCGGTTAACACGAACGTGATCCAGTCGCAGGTTCCGTCCGGGTTGAAAGTCAGCGGTACGAACACGCTCTTGTTACCCTCCTGGATCGAGGGGCCTGCGATCGGACTGGTGGACCGGATTTCGAATTCCGGCTGGCCGGGCAACACCGACACGCAGCGTGTACCTTCCCGGATGAATTCCTGATCCAGCCAGTCCCAATCGAATGCCTCGAACTCGAAAGGCCGCTCCAGCGGATCGGTCTCCCGGGTCACAATCGGTTGCTCGGTTTCCGTCGGCACGTCCACCTCATCCTTCGCCCGCAGGTCGAGAGGATCGGGCGTGCCTGGAAACTCGATGCGATATCTAAGCCCGTCTTGCATGGCGCGGGCCTGCACCAGCATAATCAGCGAGCGCAACCGGCGAGCCGATTCGTCCAGCGACCGCCGTTCCAGTTCCCGGCTCAGGTCGGGAAAGACGAAGGCCGCGATCAGCCCTAAAAGGGCGATCACCAGCAGAACCTCGATCATCGTAAAGGCCCGCCGCCCCATCGCCGTTCTCCATGCGCACTTGCCGCACCCTACCCATCCCCGACGCTTCAACGCCATGGCCCTCCCGGATAGCCTCTACCGGGATACGCCAATTACTTTTCCGTGCGCCAGTTACCGATATCGTCATCGGTCCCGTCTTGCCCGTCCGGGCCGTAGCTCCACAAATCGTAGGAGCCCTCGTTCTTCGTGCCCGGGTATTTGTACTGCAACTCATTAGTCCAGGGATCCTTGAGCTGAGAAACGTCATTGATATACGGCCCACCCCATTTGGCCGCCTCGTCTCCATCCGGTTTTTGTACCAGCTCGCTCAGTTCCTTGGGGTAGCGGCCCATGGCCATCCGAAACATGTTTACGCCCGTGGCCACCGGCCCGTTGGCCCCCACCAATGATTGTGCCAGGCTCTTCTGCGCCTGCTCCTGCGTGCCGATAAAATTCGGCACCACGAAAGCCGCCAGAAGCGCAATGATGAACACCACCAGCAGAACCTCGATCAGCGTAAAACCACCGCGCCGTCGATTCTCCATTCTTCCAATTGGTCGCATGACTCCAACTCCTTGTCAGTTTTCTTCCTCCCGGCTCATACCGGAAACCGCTTGAACAACTTTCGATACACGTAAGGCCGCCCTTCCGACCCGTATCCCATCAATGCGCGGCCGTCCCGCTACGCAAAATCGGCACCAGCAAGCCGATAGCGATAAAGGCTACGAAAATAGCCATCACCATCAGCATCAAAGGCTCCAGCATCCGCACCCCCAGATCGATCTGCCGACCCGTCCGGGCCTCATTTGATTCGGCGATCTGTACCAACACGTTTTCCAGATTATTACTCTCTTCCGCGACCGCCACCATATCGATGATATCCATCGGGAAAAGGCCGCTCTTGGCCAGCGGGGCAGCCAGGGCATGACCCTGCTGAACGCTCTCCGAGGCTTTGGCGATTTCTTCCGCCAGGATCTGACTGCCCGTAGCGTCCTTGGAAATACCCAAGGCCTGCAGAATGGGCACCCCGTTGTGCAGCAGCGTGCCCAGAATGCGGCAAAATCGGCAGATCGCTACCATTTGGATGATCCCCCCCAGTACCGGAATTTTCAATTTCAACTTCTCGAACAACACCCGACCCTGCTCGCTCTTCAGGACCATAAGCGCTACCATGATTAACAGGACAATCCCACCAATCACGTAAGGCCAGCGGTTGATAATAAAATCGCTGATAGCAAACAGGACCGTGGTGATCCAAGGCTTTTCGATGCGTTCGATAAGCGGCCTTATCTTCGGCACTATCCAGACCATCAGAAAGCTGACCACGACCAGCCCGACCATCACCAGAATACAGGGATAAACCATCGAGCCGATCAACTTGTTGCGTAACTCGTCCTGTCGCTCAGTGAAAATCGCTATTCTCTGCAGCACGTCCTCTAGAAAACCGCCCTGCTCACCGGCTCGGACCATGGCCACCGCCAGAGAATTGAACGCGTTCGGGTGCTTGAGCATCGCGTCGGCCAGCGTCGTGCCACTCGATACATCGTTATGCACTTCCCGCAAAATCTCGGTTAGCAGTGGGTTCGCTTCCTGCCGAGCCAGCACGTCGATGGCCCGCAGCACCGGCACGCCTGCCCGCAAAAGGTCCGACAACTGGCTGTAAAAAGCAGTAAGAATCCGCAAGGACAACTTCTTGCGCTGCCCGGTAAAGGCGCTCTTCTCCGCCTGCCCCCCCTCGGTTACCCGCAAGGGAAACAGCGAGCGTTCATCGAGCATACGCATAACCGCCTGCTGGCTCTCGGCCGTCAGCACTCCGCTGACCGTCTGACCGGTACTGGTCTTGGCCTTATATGAAAACGTCGGCATAACCAATCCTCAAACCAACCGGAACCAACGCCAGTGGGCATTACCCGATGACACGTCCGATACGTACCGACACCCTGGCATGAGGCCAGCCGCTTTTCAGCAAGGGTCCAATCCCCGCCGATTAACTGTGTCGTTCAAATTACAACACTGCATAGTCCGATAAACTCTGCCTTAACCTAACTTTATCGGGTAATGTAGCCCATATTCTACCGCTTTTCCGGACGGATTCCGGCATACTCTCCCGATAAAAAAGGTTACGCCAAATCCACAATATCAAAATCAACATTAGTCTATGTCAAGTAACTATTTATGGCAATACAGCCGGCAATTAACCGGATAGGGACATAGACCGTCCGGAACCCCACTATGAATTATACCCCTTATGCCATAACGCGCCGCAGGTATCGAAAGCGAACCAGGCCTCGCTTGAGTACGAAATAAACTCACCCTTTCATGACTGATTCGCCTGATATCTCAATGATGGCGTACGGCTATACCCACCCCTAAAATCCGCGGATGTGCATATGAGGTTGCTGGTTATGTGCTTGCTCGGCCGGCCCATGGATGTCTGAAAGGGAACCGTATAATGGTTACATGTCTCCGATGATGAATAGTGGTCTTTTCACTGCCCGTTGGATTATGCCGGCAGCGGGGCCGCCGATGCGCGATGCCTGCCTGGCAGTGGAGGGTGGCCGCATCGTATCCGTGCAATCCGTCCGCGGGCGAGTATCCGGGGCAACTGACTTCGGCGAGGCGATAATCCTTCCTGGCCTGATTAATGCACACACTCATCTGGAACTCACCGGCCTGGCTGGACGCGTACCATATCGCGGCTCGTTTATCGGCTGGCTTGAATCCTTGATCCGTGCGGTCATAGACGAACAGGATTATGCTCGGTTTATTAGCGCAGGGTTGAGCCAGTCGTTGGCGACCGGTGTCACGGTTGTCGGAGATATCGGCATAGGCCAGCCGGCTATTCAAGCCTGGCGGCAGGGGGGTATCCATACGATCGGATTTCTTGAAGTCCTGGGCATGGGGCATCGTAGCACTGCTCCCCGCGATCGATCGACCAAAACCGCAGAAGCCCTGCTGGTCGGCACACCACCGACGGACGACACCCGCCGGATCCTACGCGTCGGTATAAGCCCACACGCCCCGTACACCACGGATCCGGCAATCTACCGCCGAGCCGTGGACCTCGCCAACAGGTTACAGCGCCCGCTTTGTACTCATCTGGCCGAAACCCGTGCGGAGCTCCAATTTCTCTCGGACGGTACCGGTCCGTTTCGTGATTTTCTTGAGCGTTACGGACTATGGGACGACACCTTCAAGCCGCCCGGCGATTCGCCTATCGAGTATGCCAATCGACTCGGTCTGCTAAAAAACCGATGCCTGCTAGTCCATGCCAACTATGTGAGCAATAACGATCTTGATCTGCTCGCCCGTACTTCTTGCAGCATCGTCTATTGCCCCCGCTCGCACCATTTCTTTCACCATGAGCCGCATCGGTTCGGGGAGATGATACGCCTAGGGATAAACGTGTGCCTTGGCACCGATTCGCTGGCCAGCAATGATTCGCTCTCGATACTGGATGAACTTCGTTTTGTCCACGCCACCAATCCCGCCGTCGATCCGGCACGACTACTGCACATGGCTACCCGTGCCGGAGCGGTAGCTCTCGGCCTGGAGACACAACTCGGCCAACTTACCCCTGGTCTACGGGCGGATTTTGTCGCCTTACCGCTGGAACAACCCAAAACTACCGACCCCTTCGGAGATCTTCTACACTGCAATTTATCACCCATAGCTGTCTTCCTGAGCGGAAAACAAATCTACGGGATGTATAAATCTTAGAGGAACCGCTTGACATATCAAAATATCTAGATATATATATTATTTGATATGACACAGGCAAACGATCAAATCATTCCCATGGAGCAGTTCGAGCGAGCGGCGGCGGCCTTACGCGTACTGGCCCACCCGCACAGGTTGGCAATCTGCGCCCATTTGACCTCCGCCCAGGTTTCCGTCAAGCAGGTCGCCGAGCATCTTGGCCTGCCCCACAACGTGGTTAGCCAGCATCTGAACGCCATGAAGGCCCACGGCCTATTGGAAAGCCAACGGCAAGGCAAGACCGTGTATTACCGGGTGGTTGATCCACGGCCTCTGTGGCTTCTGGAATGTATGCGGCGTCATTCGCCGCCTCCTAAGGACCAATAAACGCGACAGCTTGTGTGTTGGATAGTTTCTGCGGCTATGAGTAGTTATCAGGAGAGAACAAACATGCAATTGGTCAAACCAGAACAAGTAACTGAATGGCAAGGCCGACGCATCGATGTGCGCGATTATGACGAATTTCTCACCGAAAGGCTGGAAGGGTACGAGTGCGTACCCATGCGCGATATTCCGAACCAGGCTCGCAATTGGGATAAGCAGGAAGCAATCTTGCTCATGTGCAAAGCTGGAATGCGTTCAAGCAAGGCGGGAGCTCAACTGGAACAACTTGGATTTCGTAATGTATCCGTCGTGGATGGCGGAGTGGATGCCGCCCGATCATGCGGCCTAAAGATTATACGGGACCGCTCGCAATTGCCCATTATTCGACAGGTGATGATTGGGGCGGGTTCGTTGGTATTGGCCGGTCTTATTCTGGCCCATATTGTCCATCCCTGGTTTATCATTGCGAGTTGGATGGTTGGCTGTGGTTTGATTTTAGCCGGACTGACCGGTTTCTGCCCGATGGCATCCGTTCTGGCCAGAATGCCGTGGAACCGTCAAACCTCCTGTCCCACGACGTGAATGAAACGTATCTCTGCATGAAAGGGAAACCGATGTCCTCACGACGAATCCTGATTGTCGGCGGCGTGGCCGGCGGAGCCAGCGCGGCCACCCGGGCCCGGCGGATGAACGAAAAAGCGGAAATCGTCATCTTCGAAAAAGGGCCGGATGTCAGCTTCGCCAACTGCGGCCTGCCCTACCATATCGGTGGACAGATCGCCGAGCGGGATAAATTGCTGGTTTCGACCCCTCAGGCATTCAAGGATATGTTCAATATCGAGGTGCGCTGCGGGCATGAAGTCCTGGGAATCGACCGCTCACGTCATCAGGTTGAAGTACTCGACCACGTTACCGGCCAGCGCAGTCAGGAGAAGTACGACAAACTGATTTTGGCCCCTGGGGCCAAGCCGATCATACCACCGTGGGACGGCGTAACCAGCCCAAATGTTTTCACTCTCCGCGACATGACGGATATGGACCGGATAAAAAGCCGCGTGGACCGTCAGAGTGGTGCGCGGGCCGTGGTCATCGGAGCCGGCTATATCGGTCTGGAGATGGTCGAATCCTTTACGCAACGCGGCTGGAACGTCACCCTGGTTGAAAAAGAACCACAGATTCTGCCGATCATGGATCCGGAAATGGTACGGCCGCTGATCGACACATTAACCGGGCAAGGCATCGTCTTGCACATGGGGGCCGCGGTGGACAACCTGCAGGTCAGGGATGGGCAGGTCCACGCCGTCCGCCTGGGCGACGGTACCGAGATTCCCGCCGACCTGGTACTCATTTGCATTGGCGTGCGTCCCGATGTCCAACTGGCCGCCGCGGCGAGCCTGAAGATCGGATCGAGCGGAGCCATCGCGGTCAATGAATACCTGCAAACCAGCGACCCGGATATTTACGCCGTGGGCGACGCGGCCGAGGTGATCCACCAGGTCACCGGAAAACCCGTGAACCTCCCGCTGGCGGGTCCGGCGAATCGCAACGGCCGGCTGGCCGGCGAACACGCCGCCACGGACCGTTGTGCATCGGCAACTCCGGTGGCGGGGACGGCCATCGTCGGGCTGTTCGGCAAGGCTGCGGGTCTGACCGGCTTGAGTGCCACGGCGGCCCAAAGACTCGGCATCGAGCACGAGGTTTCCTACGCTATTCGCGGCCATCATGCCGGTTATTATCCGGGCGCTGAACAAATGATTCTCAAACTGGTTTACGATCCGAAGACCGGCCGTGTGCTCGGCGGCCAGGCCGTCGGGGGCGCCGGCGTGGACAAGCGGATCGATGTCATCGCCACCGCGATCCGCTTCAACGGGACGGTCGATGATCTGTCCGGGGTGGACCTCGCCTACGCCCCGCAATTCGGATCGGCCAAGGATCCGCTTCATATCGCCGCTTTCGTCGCCTGTAACCAGATGGGCGGTCTTATCCGGCAGATTCCGCCGGGCGGACGCCCCATTGGACAACTGATCGACGTGCGCGGCCCCGCCATGCACGCCGCCGGCGCCCTGCCCGGAGCCATCAATATCCCCCTGCCGAAACTGCGCGAAAGCCTGATGCAACTGAACAGGAACGAACCGGTCACCGTCCATTGCCAGGTCGGCCAGACCAGTTACATCGCCGCCCGCATCCTCATACAATCCGGATTCAAGGAAGTCCACAACCTCGCCGGAGGATATACGATGAACAAATCAACAGGATAACAGCAAACACCGGTCGAACTGGCGGCCAAGAGCAGACCGGCCAATCGGGATTATACATTGAATATTATCGCGCCCTTACGGATAGCAGTGAGGATCGGCCACCACATCGGGGCCGCTGAAACAGCGTTGGAAGAGGGCAAAATCGTCCTGGTCGATGTCGCCGTCGTCGTCGAAATCGGCGGCCGCGCAATTGCCCGTCCAGGGTATCCCGGGAGCGGTGGCACAGGCCTGGAATAACGCCAGATCGTCGGCGTCCACATGGCCGTCGCCGTCGAGGTCCGGGCGTACCGTAGGCCATTGAGTCAAATCCCAGGCCACGGCGTACGTCCAACTCGCATTGAAGGTGATCTCGAACACATAGCGCCCCGCGGGCAGGCCGTAAATGTAAATGTGCTCGACGTTATCAACGGCCGAAACGCTTTGATCGCGCAAGTCGCCGCGCACGAAACCGTCGGCGGTATAGAGATGCAGATCGATGTTCGCCAGCGAAGGGGTAAGGACTCTGGGATTACCGTTACTGGAGGTGATTTTCCGATACCAAGTCACGATAACGGAAAGACTGTTAACGGAAGAGGCCGGCGGCGCGGGCACGTCGAAATAGTATTGCCGGACCGTCGTGGATGAAGCGCTGCCGATGTCCCATCCGGTAACGCTCACCTCACTCGATCCGGAAGCTTCCTGCCGGCCGGCGGTGAGAATGCGGTGGCTGTTGTCGATGTTCAACTGGCCGGCACCGTAACGATAGTCCAGGGGCACGGTGCCGTCGGTACTCGGCGTGGAGAAGCCTTTGCGCCAGTCGGGAAATTCGAGCTTGGTGGCCCCGGCCATCAGGAGGGCCTTGGTCAGCAGGACTTTTTGCGAGTTGGTCAGATAAGCATAATCCGCATCGGCGCTCTGCAAAAGCAGGCTGGCCGAGCCGGCGACGATGGGGGCGACATAGCTAGTTTTACTATGGCTGGTCGTTGGTTGTGGTACCACAATGTCCGGTTTCACTCGGCCGGCCACTTCGATCAGCGTCGGGCCATAACTCGAAACGCCGTTGCTCAGGCCGACAGCAATGTTGTTGTACGCACTGGTAGGAATTTTCGGGATCTCCGTCCCGGCCCCGTTTTCCACGGCGGCCACGAAGAGCACTCCGTCGCGTTCGGCCACCAAATCGATACGGCGCAGGACATCTATGCTCTGGGCATCGTTGGGATAAGCCCCTACCCAGCTTTGATTATGAATGCGGCGCGTCTCCGTACGCGGATCAAACCGGGTATAGCTCCTCAGAAACCCGTCGCCCAACCAATGGTTGACCTCGTACACGTCGATAGGGTCGATACCTGGCGACAGGCCCATAGTCAGCCCATAGAAGTAACTACCGACGATTGTGGCGTGTCCGGAGGTGCCACTGCTTGTACCGGTTACGTTGTTAATGGTTTTGCCGGTAAACTGGGTATTGGCCGTATTGGGCATGTAATAACCGTTGGCGTCCGGCCCCTCGACTTGCGTCACGTCGATACCGAGGCCCGTAGGCGTAGCCCCCCCGAGCCGAGCCTGCAATGCAGTAAAACCGACGTCATCCTTCCAGTCGGCCAAACTGATGGCTGGCAGGAGCATTCCGATAAGAACGGCCTTGGCGAGATTTTCTTTCATGGCCTTTCCGGTCCGGAAACGAATGGATAATACAAAACGCAACAGTGATTACGAGGTATTATATCACCTTCCGGCACGGATAGAACGATGGGATCAAGTATTTACCGAGGTGTCGTCTCCGATGGTACGGATAATCAGGGCATCCGTATCTCCGGGAACGTCCGGATGCATGTCCGCGATCAGGACGATCTGCTCGCCATTACGGACGATGCCTTGTTCGAGGAGAACTGGATCGGCCTGTTCCATAAAACTATGTAATCCAAGAACTTGAGGCCGATGGACGGGAAAAACGCCGTAAAGGATCGCCATCTGCCGACAGACCCGTTCATCGGCGGTGAAAGCGGCGATCGGTTGGGT
>JAAYCU010000024.1 GCA_012729595.1 Phycisphaerales bacterium | reverse complement strand
GAGGGGCGAGCAGGTGAGGCCGACGATTCGACTGAAACGCTGGATCCACGGGTGCAGAACTATGTCGGTCGTTTCCCTCCCAACGACGCCGATCGTGAGGCTTCCAAGCGTTCGACCGAGTCCGTTCCTGGGGCCATGCCAGGCAATCCCGGGCAGGAAACTGGGAGAGTCGAGGCTATGGCGCAGGCGACACCAGACCAAACCGCGGTCGATATTTCCACTCCTCCAAGATCGGGGAATGACCTGGCGCCTACTCTCTCGGGCAATGCACGCGATCCCAGCCCGTTATATCAGCCACCGATGGTCGATGCTCCAGTCCCGACCGGTTTTTCCCCGACCTTGATTTCCAGAGATTCTTCACAAACCGATTCGGAGGTTATGGAAATGACCGCCGCTTCGCCGCAACCTCCGACACTGGCCATCGAACTGACCGATATCCGGGCAGCGCCGATGCGCCCGGTGGCCGTTGAGTTGGTCGCACCGGACGCGGTTCCCAATACGGCCATCGAGCCGCTTCCGGCCGATCCGCTTAGTAATCTTGTGCGGGAACTGGAACAGGCGGTCAAGGATAATCCGCATCAGATCGATGAGCAGATAAAACTTAGGTTGTGGTATTTGTTTAGCGGCGCGGATGACAAGGCCTGCTTACCGTTAACCGGTCCGGATCCGCTCCAGAGCGAACTGGTAACGTCAGCTTTTCGGGCTCTTTCGCAAACGCGCAATTTATGTCTCAACCCACAGGCATCGGCCGTAGAGACACTTGCTGCAGTGGATGAGCTGCGTCGAGTATTGGGCCAACAAACCCCGGTAAGCATTGTGAACCTCGCGTTGGTTACCAGGGTTCGCAGTTTTGGTGATTATGATGCGGTCCAGCCGCCGGTCTTCGCTACCGGGGCTGGTGTGCATGTGTATCTTTATACGGAAATCGATAATTTTCGCTATGAACCGACTGGCGACGGTAAGCTGCGTAGTAGAATGTCCGAAGAGGTACAGATCTGGAACGCACAGGGCATGGTGATCTGGCAACAGAAGGCCCCGGAGATTGCGGAAACGGTTCTGCGACCTCGCCGGGACTTTTTCATTCCCTTTGAAATCCGTCTACCTGCTGATACCCCGGCCGGTATCTATACCTTGATAGTTACGATCGAGGATAAGGTTGGGGCTACGACAGATCAGAAGCGGCTTAACTTTACGATTAGCGAGAGGAGTACTTCGTAAAGTTTGGTTGCTGATAGATGTTTAGGGGGCGGGCCAAGACCCAGGATGATTTCGGATAGCGGGATATTGCACCGCTCCTGGATCATGAAGATCCTCTGTTATCCGGTATACCAGTACCCTTATGAGAGCTGTACGTGTCACATTCCTCGGTACCGGAACTTCACATGGCATTCCTATGATTGGATGCACTTGTGCGGTATGCCATTCTATGAACCCACGCGATCGTAGGACGCGCAGCAGTGTCCTAGTTCAGGCAGGGGGGTATTCCATCCTGATCGATACGACACCGGAGCTACGCCTGCAGTGTATTGCCTGCGGCGTGTGCCAGGTGGATGCGGTGCTGTTTACCCACCATCACGCCGATCATATCGTAGGCCTCGATGACCTGCGGCGCTTCAACGAATTGCATGACACTACGCTGACATGTTACTGTAATTCAACTACTAGCACGGTACTCGAGCGGATGTTCGGGTACGCTTTTCAAGAAAAGCCCGGCTACCTAAGCGCAAAGCCGCGGTTGAGCAAGACCCTGATAGAGGGGCCGTTCGAGTTGTTGGGTATATGCGTCACGCCGATCGCCTTGATGCACGGAAAGCTCCAGATTCTCGGTTTTCGGATTGGACGATTTGCCTATTGTACCGACTGTAATGCCATACCGATCGAGTCGATGGCGCTTATGGATGGTCTGGATGTTCTGGTTCTCGACGCCCTGCGCCGCCGCCCGCACCCCACGCATTTTAATCTTGAACAGGCCGTAGAAATTGCCGGTCGCATCGGGGCCAAGCAGACCTATTTTACCCATATTGCCCACGAATTACCGCACGAGGCCACTAATGCTGAACTTCCCCAAAGCATGGCCTTGGCGTATGACGGTCAGATCTTTGAGTGTGAATAGGCTTTGCAAGCTGGAATATCTGCCTACCAGAATGCAGCATCGATCGCATCCCACCGGACATTCTTTGAATCATGAGTTGGGTAGATGGGGATTCGCTGGTGATTCAGTTTCAACCCGCATCTGATGGCTCTCTGTCTTATCGTTTGCAGGTCCAGTCCTTGTCGGCGTACTTGCGGACAAGTTGCGCGGTCAGTTGGTTTTCCTCGGAGCTGTAATCGGTCGGCCGGCCGGTATCCTGGTCAAAAATCGTTTGGGCCAGGGCGGGCAGATGCTCGCGGATATCGATGGTAACGAAATCGGCTACGGCGGCGCATGACTGCTGGTCGTAGCGGCGATCGAGAATCAGCGAACCATGCTGCAGGACGGCGGTGGGGGTGCGGCGCTGGGCGCTGCCGAGAATCTTTTTGCCGTTAACCACGAGATCGAAACCGGTATGATGCTCGAAACAGAAAAAAGGGCCGCCGTGTGAGCAGGCCCCGGCCCCGGCCGGTCCGCGAACCACGGGGACGTCGAGCCGGCGCAGCAGGGCGGAGAAGGCGGAATGAACGTGCTCGTATAATCGATGGGGGCCACCAGCAGCCGTCAGTGGGTGGCTGAGTGGCAAGGTCAGCGAGTAAGTCAACTCCAGGTCGTGGAGAATCGCTCCGCCACCGGTCTGACGCCGGACAACCGGTAGCATACCCGCCGGTGGAGGCAGCGCCGTGTAATCGGCGAAACGCTGAAAATATCCGAGGGAAATGGTCGCCGGTTGCCACTGGTAGAAGCGGAGCGTCGCCGGCGATCGACCGCCGCCTACGGCCTGCAGAATAGCTTCGTCGCGGGCCATGTTGGTCGCGCCGTCGGCAGGGGGGTCGATGATCCAGCGAATATTCATGACGACTATTTTACGTCCTCGTTCGAGAAAGGCCGGAGATCGCGCTCCGCCCCGCATATTCAGTTCGTGGCATCGAGCGTAACATCGCGGTTTTAATCAGCAGAGCCACGGCGGGCCTGGATCCATTTCCGCAGTTCGTCGACAACCCAGATGGAGCTGGACACGAGTACGATAAGCAACCAGTCGGTCCATGATAACCCGGCGGTATGGAGGAGCAGGTGTCCCACCGGCGTTTGAGTGGCCGTGAGCTGAAGGAGAACAGCCACTCCCACGCCGAGCAGCAGCCAGCGGTTGCTGAACAACCCGATGGACAGCACCGATAAGCGTTGTGAACGCGCGTTGAGGGCCTGGAACCATTCGAAAGCCACCATCGTAGAGAACGCGACGGTCTGGGCCACGGCAAGGCCCTCGCCGCTTTTGTACCAGAAGAGCAGCAGGGTACCGATGGCCATCAACGGGGTAAGTGTAGCCATGCGCAAGAGCATGGCCCGATTCACGATGGGTTCCCTCGGGTTGCGCGGGCTTTCGCGCAGCACATCCAGATGGCGTGGCTCGACGCCGAGAGGAATCGTACATGCCCCGGCCGTCACCAGGTTCACCCACAGGATCATGGTGGCCGTCAGGGGAAGTTCCAGTCCCAGCATCAACGCCCCGGCCAGGGTCATGATCTCCCCGGCATTGGCGCACAACAGAAAAAAAACCACGCCACGCAGGTTATTATAGATTACGCGCCCTTCCTCGACGGCATCGACGATCGTGGCGAAGTTGTCGTCGGTCAGAATCATATCCGCGGCTTGCTTGGCGACCTCGGTGCCAGTCTGGCCCATAGCTATTCCGATGTCCGCGCCTTTCAGGGCCGGAGCGTCATTAACCCCGTCGCCGGTCATCGCGACGATCTGGCCCTGGGCCTTGAGGGCTTGCATGATCTTGAGTTTGTGGGCCGGAGAGACGCGGGCGAATACTCCCGAATCCATGGCCGCCTCGGCCAGGGCGGGCTGGTCCATCTCGTCCACCTCCTTGGGGCCGAGGGCCTTGCCGTTCTCGGCGATGCCGACTTGCCGGGCAATCGCCAGGGCCGTGGTGGCGTGGTCGCCGGTAATCATGATCGGACGGATGCCGGCCTGCTTCGCGTCCGCGACCGCCTGCTTGCTTTCCTCTCGCGGCGGATCGATCATCCCCCACAGCCCGGCCAGAACCAGCTTTTCCTCGACATCCCGTGCTTCCAGATCCTGCATGTCGCCGGGGAATTCACGATAAGCGCCGGCCATGACCCGCAGGGCGTCATTGGCGAAAGCCTCGTTCATGCCGACCACTTCCTTGCGTCGCGAATCGTCCAATTCCACCGGTTCGCCGTCCATGAACACATGGGTGCAGTACTCGATCAGGCGATCGGGGGCCCCCTTGACGAGGGCGACCGTACCTTCACCGTCTTCCCGATGACCAAGGGTGGCCATGTACTTTCGATCACTGGAGAAAGGAATCTCGCTGATGCGTTCACGCTCTCGTCGCAGATCATTCACGATCAGACCGGCCTTCATCGCCGCCACCAGAAGGGCCCCCTCGCTGGGGTTGCCCTCGACGCGCCATTGCCCTTCGTGTTCGCGCAGTTCCGCATTGTTGTTAAGCACCCCGATGCGCAGCAGTTGCTTGAGATTCTCCGGCGGCTCCGACAATTTCCGGCCGTCCTCATCGGCCCATTCTCCTTCCGGTCGGTACCCTTCACCGGAAACCTCGAAGGTCCGTACTCCCGTCCAGATTTTACGGACGGTCATCTGGTTTTTCGTAATGGTGCCGGTCTTGTCCGAGCAAATAACCGTGGTCGATCCCAAGGTTTCCACGGCCGGCAGACGCCGGATAATCGCATGACGGTCGGCCATACGCCGCACGCCAAGGGCCAGGGTGACACTGATGACCGCCGGCAAGCCTTCAGGGATGGCGGAGACGGCAAAGGCCACGGCGAAGAGCAGCATTTTGACGACCGGATAGCCGCGCAACAGGCCCAATCCAAACACAATAGCGGCAAGGACAATACCCAGTATCCCAAGCGCCAGACCGAGCTTATGCAACCGCTTCTGGAGCGGGGTTTGTTCACGGCCGGTGGATCGAACTTTTCCGGCGATCTGGCCGATCTGCGTATGCATGCCGGTGGCGACCACGATTGCCCGTCCGCGCCCGCCGGTGACATTGGTGGACATCCAGACCATATTCTTCCGGTCGGCGACGGGTGCCTGATCCTCGATTTGCTCCGACGTCTTCGATACCGGGTCGGATTCACCGGTCAGGGCCGATTCATCCACCTGCAGATCCTCGCCGGCCAGGAAGCGGGCATCGGCCGCCACACGGTCACCGGTCTCCAGAACCAAAACGTCGCCCGGCACCACGTCATGGGCTTCGATCTTGCGGGTTTCGCCGTCGCGCAACACCCGGGCGTGGGGGGCGGCCATTTCCTGCAAAGCCTGCAACGCCCCCTCTGCCCGCCACTCCTGGAGAAAGCCCAGAAGCGTATTAAGAAGGACCACCCCGGCAATGACGGCTGAATCGATCCGGTGGCCGACCAGCAGCGATAGAACGGCCGCTCCGATAAGCAGATAAATCAAGGGGTTATGTACCTGCCGGGCCAGCAGGACCAACGGCCGGACACTCTCCTCGGCCTGTAACTGGTTGAGCCCCGTTTCCTTAAGGCGGTGTTCGGCCTGATCTCGAGACAGGCCCTGATCGGAACTTTCCAGGCGACTGCCGACTTCATCCAGCTCCATGGCGTGCCAGGGAGTGTTGTCTGTGTCTTCTTGTTTCGTGGTCTTATGCATACGCATACCCCCGAGGATATGATTGATGGTTCATTATCAAGGTTTCTTTATGGATTCTTCTTCAGTGAAACGGTCGCCTCTCATCTCGCTTTCCCTGGACGGCGGCTGCCAACACAGGTCCGGCTTGCGGGCGGCGGTTACCTCATCGAGGCGATGTACGGGTGTGGTCAGAGGAGCATGGTGCAAGACCTCGGGTCGGGTCTGGGCCTCCCCGGCGATGCGGATCATGGCTTCGACGAAACCGTCGAGGGTGGCCAGCGACTCGCATTCGGTCGGTTCGATCATGAGGCAGTGGGCGACCGGCCAGCTCATGGTGGGGGGATGGATGCCGTAATCGATCAACCGCTTGGCTACGTCCAGCTCGGTGACCTCGTATTGCTGGAACTCGGGAACGAGAATGAACTCGTGGGCAAAGGGCGGATTAAAGGGGAGTTTGTAGTGGTCTTTAAGCCGGGCGGCCAGGTAATTGGCGGATAGGACGGCTTTTTCACTGACCTGACGCAGGCCCCCCGGACCAAGAGCGCGAATATAGGCATAAGCTCGGACCAGGACGTTGATTTGTCCATAGAAGGAGCGTACGCGGCCGATGGAGTCCGGCCCGGGCGCGGCCCATCCATAAGAGCCGTCCTGTTGTTTCACGACTTGCGGACCGGGAAGAAATTCGCTCAGGGCCGCGCTGACGGCCACCGGTCCGGCCCCGGGGCCGCCACAGCCGTGAGGCGTGCTGAAGGTCTTGTGGGTGTTGAAGTGCATGACATCCACCCCGAAATCTCCAGGACGGGCGATGCCAAGCAGGGCGTTCATGTTGGCCCCGTCCATATAGAGCAGGGCGCCGTTGTCATGGAGGATTTCGGCGATCTCGGCGATCTGTGGGTCGAATAATCCGGCGGTGTTGGGGTTGGTCAGCATCAGAGCGGCGGTCTGGCGGTTGACCTTTTGTTTAAGGTCGGCCAGATCGACGCGTCCGTCGGGGCGCGAGGCGACGGTCTGGGCGAAGCGTCCGCACATGGAACATGAGGCCGGGTTAGTCCCGTGGGCCGTATCGGGGGCCAGGACGACGGGCCGATGCTCGTTTCGTCGGCGATGATAGGCGCTGATGATCATCAGACCAGTCATTTCGCCGTGAGCGCCCGCGCACGGTTGGAGGGTCACTTCGGGCAGGCCAGCGATTTCACCCAGAAGAACACGGAGATGGTAAAGCAGTTCGAGGATGCCCTGGGCGTCCGTCTCCGGCTGGCAGGGGTGGATATTGACCAACCCCGCAAGGCGGCTGACCCGCTCGGTAATTTTTGGATTGTATTTCATAGTACAGGAACCGAGCGGGTAGAAATTGCCGTCAACACTGAAGAGCCGATGGGCCAGTCGGGTGTAATGACGGACGAGATCGAGTTCACCGATCTCCGGCAGCGGCGGAGGCGAATCGGCGAGTAGCCGGGAGGGTATCGCACGAGTCCGGTCCGCAGCCGGCACGTCACCGGCCGGCAGATCGACGGCACACAGTCCCGGCTCGGATAACTCGAAAACGAGCTTTTCTGGTGGTACCAAGCCGGCGGCCTGGAGGGGATCGTTTGTCTGTTCCATGAGGATCACCCGAATTGTATCATGTTCGGATACGGAACTGGATGGAGAGATAGAGAGAAAGAGAGACGGAGGGAAAATCCACTATGGGAACAGTTAAATCCAATATTTCGCCACCTCTCTCTGTCGCTCCATCTCTCCATCTCTCCGTCCTTGTCACTGCCTTATACGCCCGGTCAGCGGGATGAGTATCGCCCACGACCCGTCTTCCTACAACGGCTTGGCCCACCATTTGGAAAAGCTATCGGCATCGTGTAACTGGTGGCTCTGCAAGTCGAGAATGACCAATGTCGGATATTTTTCCGTAAGCTGACGGTAGATTTTCAGCAGTTCGGGCACGCTGGCGTTATTTTCCACGTGGATGCGATTTCTACTGATCGTAAGCCGGGCGTAGTTAAGCCCACGACCAAAAAAATCCACGGTTTGATCCGGACCGGGGCGGCAGCCCTTGATGTTGTGTAATTCGGTACGGAGGCATTCGACATCATCAAAAGAAATTGCGTTGTGCCGCAGGGATTGAGCGGTCTCTGCGACAACCGGGAAACTCAATCCTGGCGGGACGGGGATCTGCAGAAATTCGACATCGTAACCCACGATCAGCCACTCCTTCGGCGTATGGTCATGGAGGTAAGGGTACCGCAAATGGGATCGGATTTCAAAAGCGGAAATGGTCGTATAGGCTACTTGCCGGAGATCATCGCGTCCCGAAGGGCGGCGGCCCAGGCGTCGATCTCCTGCCGGGTGCGTTTTTCGGTTACCGCAACCAGGAATGAATCGGACAGCTTTTCATTCCAGATCCCCAACGGGATACCCGCCAGAATTCCTTTGCTTCGGCAGTGTTGGAGCACCTGCTCGACCGACCGAGTGGTGCGGACCACGAATTCTTTGAAAAACGGCCCCTTGAAGCGCAGTTCAAACCCGTCCAGTCCGGCCAGCAGGTCGGCGGCATAGTGTGCTTTGTCGAGGCACTGGGCGGCGATGCGGGCAAGTCCGTTACGGCCGATAGCACTTAGATA
This sequence comes from Phycisphaerales bacterium, assembly GCA_012729595.1. Lineage (GTDB taxonomy): Bacteria > Planctomycetota > Phycisphaerae > UBA1845 > PWPN01 > JAAYCU01. The sequence goes on along the minus strand of JAAYCU010000024.1, from coordinate 4,658 downwards.
GACGGCCACCCGCAGGGCCATCAGGCCCTGGTTGGTACAGATGTTGCTCGTGGCCCGCTCGCGGCGGATGTGCTGCTCGCGGGTCTGCAGAGTAAGGCAGAATCCGCGACGGCCGGTGCGATCAGTGGTACGGCCAATGAGTCGGCCGGGGATTCTGCGCAGATATTCCCCGCGACAGGCCAGGAACCCAAGCGAAGGCCCGCCGTAGAACATGGGGATGCCCAGCGCCTGGCCCTCGCCAACGACGATATCGGCACCGATATCTCCCGGACGTTTCAATAACCCACAACTGATTGGATCCACGGAAACGATCGCTATCGCACCGGCCTGGCGAGCGATTTCAATCAGTTCATCGGCTGGCTCGATGCCACCTAGGAAATTGGGAGTCTGAATCAGGACGGCGGCGGTGTCCGCATCCACCAATCCGAGAAGATCTTGGGGGTCGGTCAGACCGTCGGTGGTATCTAGGATGACCAGGTCGATGGGCAACTCGCGGAGGTAAGTGGCCAGTACGTTGCGCGTATCCGGATGGACGGCACCTGAGACGATCACCCGTCGCCTGCCGTTGATGGCCCTGGCCATGAGGACGGCCTCGGCGGCGGCGGTCGCCCCCTCGTAAAGGGAGGCGTTGGAAACGTCCATGCCGGTCAGTTGGCAGATCAGGCTCTGATATTCATAAAACACCTGGAGTGAACCCTGAGCCACCTCGGATTGATAGGGCGTATAGGCGGTGACGAATTCACTCTGGCCGGCCAGTTCATCCACGACCGTAGGGATAAAATGGTCATAGATGCCGCCGCCGAGAAAACAGGCCTGTTCCTCAGCGGTCCGGTTAGCATTCGCCAGACGATTCATTTCCGCCAGGAGTTGGCTTTCGGTTAGGGCTTCAGGCAAGGCCAGCGGGTGGTTTAGTCGGGCGGCAGGGGGGATATCACGAAAAAGATCCTCCACACCGGCGGCCCCGACGGCCTCCAGCATCTTACTCATATTCGACTGGGTTAGTTGTGTGAAATCCATAAGCGGCGCGATTTATCTTTTCAACAGGGTTTACATGTCGCGACCGATCATCTCGTCATAGGCCCGGCTGTCCAGCAGATGGTCTAGGGGGCTCAGGTCGGCCGCCTGGATACGGACCATCCATCCAACTCCGAATGGATCATTGTTAACCAGTTCGGGCTGATCGACCAAGGCCGTGTTAACCTCGACAATCTCACCACCGATGGCCGATAACAGTTCACTGGTGGTTTTCACCGATTCGATTTCGCCGAACGCCCGTCCGGGTTCGATGGTCGAACCAACGGGAGGCAGGTCGACGAAGGTAATGTCCGTCAATTCATCGGCGGCGTATTGGGTGATTCCCATGGTCACGATATTATCGTTGACCTGGAACCATTCGTGGGTTTTGGAATAAGTTCGATCTTTCGGATTGGAACTCATGGCTTCGCATCCTGTTTTGGGCGTTTATAAAACGGTAATTGGACAATGACTGCCTCGGTTCTCTTGCCACTGATTTCCACGGCCAGTTTTTGACCAACGGTACTGTAATCGCATCGCACATAGGCAAGGGCGATACAGTGCTGGAGAGTTGGTGAAAACGTGCCACTGGTAATTTCGCCGACTTTTTGATTACCGTCAAATACGACAGCATTGGGTCGGGCGATACGGCGGCCCTCGATACGCAGTCCGACTAAGCGGATGTTGGGTCCTTTTCGGGCGATTGCTCGAATCGCCTCAACCCCGATGAAGTCTTTTTCCAGATCAACGCACCAAGCCATGCCTGCGGAGATGGAATCGACCTGTGTATGCAACTCATGGCCGTAAAGTGGCATGGCCGCCTCCAGGCGAAGCGTATCGCGGGCCCCCAGTCCGGCCGGCTTGAAGCGGTTATCGGTTACACCTTGGGCCAGAAAACCACCGAGCAGTTGGCCGGCCATGGCCGGCAGAATAACTTCCACTCCATCCTCGCCGGTGTAACCGCAACGGAAGACCGTGTAAGGCATACCCATCAGTTCTCCGGAGGAAAAATGGTAGCGTTTAATGTCTCCCAGTTCATCGTGGGTGATACGGCGGATGAAGGACATGGTGTCCGGCCCTTGGAGAGCTATCATCAGGGTTGATTCGGTGGTATCAGTGATTCGGACCTGGCCGGTGGCATGACTGCTCAGCCATTCCTTAACCGTCAGACGGTTGCCGCCGTTACAGACGACCAGGCAATGATCGTCGAAGCGGGAAATGATCACATCGTCGATTATTCCGCCCTGCTCGTTGCAGATATGACAGTAGCGAGACTGTCCAACATGCATATCGGCAATCCGACGGGTACAGACTCGTTCGAGTAGATCATCGGATCCAGGGCCGCGCATCTCTATGCGTCCCATGTGGGAGATATCAAAAAGCGAGGCGGCCTGCCGGGTGTACAGGTGTTCATCGACGATACCGGTGTAGAGCAGCGGCATCTCCCACCCGGAGAAATCAACCATTTTGGCCCCGTATTGCACATGAAAATTGTAGAGTGGTGTTTTCAGCACTTGATTATTACCATTATGAACGGTTGGGGACGGTAGAACGAACCGTCTACTTATCGGCAAGTTATCCCTGGTTTATGACGATGTCAAACCCTCCTGGACCAGGTGGTGAGCGTAATTCAGGCGATGGGCGAGCAGAGAGGCGGACCGCAGAAAGACTGTTTCGTCGATACCAAGGGAGGCTTTGATGGCTATATCCCGGTCGATCCAAGAGGGGAACGCATGGAGCTGGCGATAATGGCCAGCCAGACGAAATGGAAAGGCCACGGGCATCGGGGGTAAGGGGAAGTCGCTGCCGTAAACCAGTTTGTTCTGAATCAGTGGCATGGTCAGAAGTTTTTTCAGCCAATGGGCTTTGCTGACTTGGCCGAGGGCGGAAATGTCGGCAAAGAGCGGTACCTCAGCGAACTCGCCGGTCAGGGCTTGGGTAAGCTTATGGAACGTGTGCCCGGGGGTGATTGGCCAGAACAGAGGGGTAGCGACATGGGCAGCGATGACCGTAGGCATATTATTATTCCGCCACAGTTGACGGAAGGTGTTAAGCCAGCAAGTGGGGTCACCGAATTGAGGGTAAGCGTTACGCAGAGCCGCCTCGGCACCCATATGTATGAGGAGCGGGATCCCGATACGAGCTGCATGGCTGAGGAATGCTATGGTCCGGGGGTCCGCGGGGTCGATATTGTGGGTAGGCGGCAGCCATTTGATCAGGACCGCGCCGGCGGCCGCGACCTCATCCAGCATGTCGATGGCGGTCAATTCGCCGTATCGATGATAGGGATGAATCGAGGCACCAAAAAGCAGTTTTTGTGGATTACTTCTCCAGATATGATGTGCGTAGGTGTTGGAAACATACAGGTCTGAACCTGTCCGTGCTCCGCGATGCCTTGTCCCAAGCGGCTGCCCGGAAGTGGTATGCACTTGGTCGAAGGCCAGAATTACAGCCCGGTCAAGGAGCCGAGACCCCAGGATGTGGGCCAGCAGCCAGGCTTCCAGGCGTTGGTCGGCCTCGTCGGCTGCAAGTTGATTCAGGCCCAGACGCCATTTGACCAGAGTCATGCCAATATTGTTATACAACCGATCGGACAAGTATGCGTCGCAACCTGCGTAGCCGTCGGCTGGCTCAAAACAGAATCGGCCATTCGGCTGGCAGGGGCGAAACCGCTGACCGATATGGCAATGTACGTCAATTCTCATCGTGGTGTTGCGTGGTCGGTACCAATAGTAGGGGCAGGAATCTGTATCCTGATCGCATTATCTACGCTTCCTTCTCGTATGTGGACGATTGATTTGTTTTCGATGACTCGCTTTGACTTTTTTCGCTTTATGAGGTCGCACTGATTGGGATTTATCTTCTTCGCCCAAGACCAAGTCCAGTTCCCGGGAGGCGATATTCACCCGGGCGATCTGTGCCTTGAGGCGGTCACCGACGGCGATACGCCGACCGCTCATTTGGCCGACCACGCATCCGCCGCGAGCGTCAATGTCCCACCAATCGTCCGGAAGGTCGGCAAAACGGACAAGGCCCTCGATCTGATAGGTGCGTAATTGCACGAAGAGGCCTACATTAGTGACCCCGGTGACGATGCCGTCTTCGACTGCTCCGATATCTTTTTCCAGCAGGCGGAGGATCTTGACCATTTTCAATTCGCGTTCGGCGTGCTCGGCCCGTTGTTCGGCGAAGGTGCAGGCCCGGCCGAGTTCGGTCAGCATGTCCATCGAGGGTACGCTCTTGCGGTCGGCCTTGCTCTTGAGTTTGCCCTTGAAATACCGATCCAGGAGACGATGCACGGTCAGGTCGGGATAACGACGGATGGGCGACGTGAAATGGCTGTAGTGCCGGCTGGCCAGGGCGAAATGCCCGATGAGTTTCGGGGAGTATTCCGCCTGGGCCATGGAGCGGAGTACGGCGAAGTGTACGGCGAAAGCATCGTCCGTACCGCGGACGCTGTCGAGCAGGCGAATCATGTCCTCGCGTTGCAGATTTCCGGGAATCGGCCTGCCCAGCACGCGCAGGAGACGGGACAGTTTTTTACGGCCATCGGCCGGCGGTTCGGGATGAATGCGCCGCAGGTGGGGTACGTTCAGATCGGTAAACAGTTCGGCCACGGCCTCGTTGGCCTCGACCATGAACAT
>JAAYCU010000023.1 GCA_012729595.1 Phycisphaerales bacterium | reverse complement strand
TGACCTACCCAACCAGCAGCTTCACGGACACGGAGCATGGAGACGATAGCTCCGGATACTACATTATCGCTGTCGATTTAGAGTAGGAAGTTTCTAGCCCCCGCTCTGGGGTGGTTTTCGATATGTTTCCGATCAGGGCACCTGTCTGGTGCCCTGATCGGAAAAAGGCCGCACTTAATCATTGCCTTGTTCCGTTTAATCCTTCAAACCCGTCGCTTTTGTATCAGGAAAGGTAGTTTTTAAATGTATTTGAGAAAAATCGTTGTTCCCCTTTTGTCGATCCTCTTTTTTATTGCGCCATTGCCCGCTTCGGTGGCCGCTGTCTACATCAGCGAAATCATGGCGAGCAACAGCGGATCCTTGATCGATATCGATGGAGAAGAATCGGACTGGATTGAACTGTTTAACGACTCGGAGACCCCTGTCGACTTGACGGGCTGGTATCTGACCGACAGCGAAATCGACCTTGCCCAATGGGCCTTCCCCGCAACCACGACGATTGCGGCCAAGGAGTTCCTGATCATTTTTGCCTCCGGAAAAGAGTCTGTTCCGGGCGAACTGCACGCCAACTTTAAGCTGAGTGCCAGCGGGGAACAGGTTATCTTGGTCCAGCCCGATGGCACAACGGTCGCGGATCAGCAGGTTTTCCCGGCCATGCCCAAGGATGTTTCCTATGGCCGTCCCTTCCACGGGGGCGGAACCAACGTGGTCCTGGATTCGGGGGCGGCCTGCAGTGCCCACGTGCCGACGAGCTCAGACGATTCCAGCGGATGGCAATCAATCAGCTTCAACGATTCGGCATGGCAATCCGGCACAACCGGCGTGGGTTATGAAACGGAAACATGGGGAACTACCTACACGAGCCTCATCGGATTGACGTTGCCCTTCACACAAAGCGGATGGCGAACAATCTACCCGGTATCGGCATATATCCGCATCCCCTTTACGGTCACGGATAGAGCCAAAGTGCGTTCGCTCATCCTGAAAATGAAATATGACGACGGCTTTGTCGCCTACCTCAACGGCACCCAGGTTCAAACAGCCAATGCTCCCGAACCCCTTGCCTGGAACAGTAGGGCAACTTCAACGCACGACGACAATCTCGCCATCGTCTTCGAGGAATTCGATCTCACCCCATATGTCGGACTGCTCAACGAAGGAGACAACATACTGGCCATCCATGGCTTGAACCAAGCTAATTCAAGCGGGGACATGCTTATCGTGCCGCGGATCGAGGTCGAGTATGTTGGAGAGATCGACCCTTCCTCTTCCGGACTTTTTTCCTCGCCGACTCCCGGCGCGGAAAATGAGAGCGTGGTTTACGAGGATTTTGTCGAAACGCCGGTTGCCTATCCTGAGCGCGGTTTCTACGACGAGCCCATCCAAGTAACCCTTTCCAACGTAACCCCTGGCGCCACAATCCGCTACACGACCGATGGCTCCGAGCCTACCGCTTCGAGTACGGTCTACACGGGCCCCATCACCATTTCCGGCACGACGCCGCTGAGGTCCAAGGCCTTCATCGATGGCTGGAGACCCTCTTTTTCCAGAACCGACACCTATCTTTACCTCGACGATGTCATAGCCCTGCCGCGCACGCAAGTAGACGTTTTGCGTGAAGGTGCTTGGAAACCAAATCCCATCATTACCGGAATGGATTCCAACGTGCTCAATAAGACCTACTATGACGCAAACGGCCAGCTTTGCACGGTTCGGGACGCGCTGCTGGACATCCCGACCATCTCGGTGGTCACGGACAACGACAACCTCTTCGACGCGGCAACCGGCATTTATGTCAATCCCGCCGAAGATTGGGAAAAGCCGGCCTCGATAGAGCTCATCAATCCAGACGGCAGCGTAGGATTTCAATCCAATTCCGGCCTCCGCATCCGGGGCGGATATAGCCGCCACGACGGCTATCCTAAACATGCATTTCGACTGTTTTTCCGGAAATCCTACGGTGCCGGTAAACTGAATTATCCGCTCTTCGAAGACGAGGGAGTCGATGAATTTGACAAGATCGATCTCGCAACGGCGCAAAACTATTGCTGGTCTCCTGGAAATCAAGATCCACCGGAAAAGAATACCTTCCTTCGCGATATTTTCGCCCGCGATTCATCCAGGGATATGGGTGCCACCTATACCCGCAGCCGCTTCTACCACCTCTATTTAAACGGGGTTTATTGGGGAATCTACCTGACCCAGGAACGCGCCGAAGCCAACTATGCCGCTTCCTATTTTGGAGGAGACGAGAGCGATTACGATGTTGTGAAAGCCTCTTCCTGGAGAGATTCGCCAAGCCAATCAATTAAAACGACCGACGGAACCTTGGATGCCTACAGTCGGCTTCTCCAGGCCGCTATGAACGGCTTCGCGAACAATACCGACTATTTTGCCGTCCTGGGCCTCGACAGCAACGGCCGGCCGGATCCCACCAAGGAAAAGCTGGTGGATATCAACGATCTGATGGATTACCTGCTGGTGATCTACTATACTGCGGCTACGGACACCAACCTCTCTGCCTTTTGGGGGAATCATCTCAATAACCTGTATGGTATCTACAACCGGGAAAATCCCGATGGATTCAAATGGGCTCTTCACGACTGCGAGCATGCGCTCGACACGGCTATCACGGCTCCTTCTCTAAATAACAATCTTTCTCTATTGGATCGAACAGGCCCATTCACGCAGTCGGACCTCATGACCCTCCAATATTTCAATCCGCAAACCCTCCACGAAAAATTGCTGGACAACGCCGAATACCGGATCGCCTTTGCTGACCGCATCTACAAGCGCCTGACCAACAACGGTGCATTGACACAGGCGCGAAGCGAGGCTCGTTTGGAAGCGCGAAAAGCACAAATTGATCGCGCCATTATTGCCAACGCCGCCCGTTGGGGAAATGCAAACCTTGACCGCGATACTTGGCTCAATGCCGTCTCCGAGATCCGCTATTTCTTTGTCGGCCGAGAAAATGTGGTCATGGGATATTTGGATGCGGATGGTCTCCTGCCGACCATTCTCCCGCCCACTCTTTCCCATGCCGGAGGTCTAATCGATCCCGACACGCAGGTCTCTATTTCCGCCGCTCAGGGAAACATCTATTACACCACCGACGGCTCGGATCCGCGGGCGATCGGAGGAGCAATCCAAGGAGCGCCATACAACGGCCCGCTCTCGTTCAACAAGCCGACCCTCCTCAAGGCCCGCGCCTGGAGCGGCTCCGAGTGGAGCGCCCTCTCCGAGGCCGTCTTCATGACGGACAAGATACCGCTGGTCGTCACTGAACTCATGTACAATGCCCCACAGGGCAATCAAGCCGACTTCATCGAGATCCGCAACGCCTCCACCGAGA
>JAAYCU010000406.1 GCA_012729595.1 Phycisphaerales bacterium | reverse complement strand
TATACGCCGTTGTAAGTGTCATATGGGAAATCCGGGTTAAAACGCATAAAACAACTTCTCAACTGACTATAAATCGGCTATAAGGGTCTATAACCTGAAGACATAGAGCCACATTGCAATAAATACGCGCCCTATGCATTTGCATACAACAGATATCTCCCCGCCATCGTCATTCGGGTGCCTAGCTGCTTGGATCATGCGTCTATGGGCGTCTCGCACGCAGGACGATCCGATGCACTAACAATAACATGATTCCATCAGCACTGACGGCCGACTAATTCAGTTGGAACCACTGCTTCAGCAAACTGCGGATATCTGAAGTGTGTAACCAGCATGGTCGGCCGCCGACGATGCTATATGACTGGCATAAGAAGCTGCTCGATAAAGGCATCTCCCTCCTCGATCAGCCTAAGCCGATTGTTCTGGCCATGCCGAGGGAACCTGGAAAAAAGTGATCGGGCATGGAGCGTAGGCCGTCGGCTATATATTGTTCATGGCACAACGAAAACGCCTCGGATAACACGATAATGGCCTGGGCGAACGGCCGCATTTAACCAGCGACTGCGATCCGCATGGCTTTTGAAAGCGTGGTAAACTTGTAAAACGTATTCTGTTCTTACCGAGTGAATTCCAGCAACTTTGGCAAGGCGGACACCGTCAGCTATCCATATTAGGTTTTCGCCGCTGGCGGTCGGACAAGGATGAACCTTCGTGACGGCCGAAGACCATGCGTCCGGCGCTGGTCTGGAGTACGGAGGTAACCCCCACGCGGACCGTCTCGCCAATACGATCGGCGGCGGATTCGACCACGACCATCGTACCATCATCGAGGTAGCCGATACCTTGGCCGGACTCCTCGCCGGGTTTGATTATCTTAACCTGCATGGACTCGCCCGGCAGGAACACAGGTTTAAGTGCGTTTGCCAGATCGTTGATGTTTATCACGTCAATCCCGCGAATTTGGGCCATTTTATTGAGGTTATAGTCATTGGTGACGATGCGACCGTTGATCTTCTGGGCCAGGGTTACCAAGCGTTGGTCAACGGGTTCGGCGGCTTCCTCACTGGATAGCCGCACATCCTGGAATTCGAGTTCGATTTTCTCGAGTGTCTGGAGTTTGTTGACCACATCCAATCCCCGTCGTCCCCGCTTACGCTTAAGCTTGTCACCGCTGTCGGCAATACCCTGCAACTCGGCTAGAACGAATCGCGGGATGGAAACCGGAGCGTCTGGCCCCCAGGTCTGCAGAATGTCCACTATCCGCCCATCGATGATGACCGACGTATCAAGGATCAGAGTTCGCTGCCCTTTACGCTGCTTGGCAAATTCCACGTAGGGAATAACGAAACGAACGTCATCCTTGGTTTGCAGAATGAAGCTGACCGCCAGATAGCAACAGATGGCTCCGAGAAGTATCTTAACGGTACTGGCCAGTTGAGTCAGTTCCGTAACTCCCACGTTGAAATATCCGCTCAGTGGTTCGCGATATGCGTCCACTAATAAATCGAAGATCAAACCGACACCATAGGCGATCACCATACCCACCAAGAGGCCAAAAAATAGGCCGGATATGGCCAACAGGGATTTATGGGCAACCAGAATATCCACGCCGATAACGAAGAGGGATATACCAATGAAAATGAGCAGTACTTCGAATACGTTCCAGTTCTGAAAATAGGTTTCGGCGAAATTCATGGCCACGGCCACGACGGCCAGTACAAAAATGGCCCGCAACATGTTCAATAACATGAACGATCTCCCAATGAACCAAAAATATTATGAAAACCAATCCAAATGACCAATATCCACTCGAAGACGAACCCCAAATATAAGGAAAATGCACGGGGGCATTCGACTGTCCAACAATTCCAACAATATGTTGCACCAGCGGCCCGAAATACGGGGCTTCGGCTGATCCGCCGGCCTGTATCGGCGACCAGTTTCCCAGAAGCGACAAGTATAGCCACTTTCCCATGAGTGACCAAGGATGTTTGACGGAGCATACCGCTAGGCGGATGATCATATTCATGATGTCCAAGGAGTTCGATTCGCAAACGGGGTACTTCGAACATGGACCAGCACTGCCATCGCTGATGCCTGGAGGCTCAATGGGCTGGCTGGTCCGGGGACGGCGGGTTCTCGTCTCCGGGTTGATCGTTCTGCTGCCGGTGGTACTTCTGGCCGGGGCCTGGCGGCTGGGAGGGTTCTCGGCCCTGGAAGATGACCTGTTGTATTACCTGCCCATTCGGCAATATATCGGGGAACGAATTGCGGCGGGCGAATGGCCTTTATGGAACCCCCAGGTGGGGATGGGAACATCGCTGGCAGGCGACCCGCAAAGCGGCTTGTGGTATCCGGCCACTCTGTTATTTGCCATTCTGCCCCCGCGGGAAGCCTATTCGGTCGGCCTGATCGCCCATTTCGCTTTGGCCGGAGCTGGCATGTACCGTTTTTTACGGGCCTCGAAGCTGGATTGGCGGGCGGCGCTGCTGGGGGCCATCGCGTTTGAGTTCAGCGGTTTTCTTGTCGCCCATCGAGCACACCTGACCATCCTGCAGGCGGCGGCCTGGCTGCCCTGGATGCTTTATGCCTGGCGACGGTTCGCGGACACCGGCCGCTACCGCCCTTTCGCCCTGGCGTCCTTCTGTTTCGGCCTGCAGATGCTCGTTCAACACATGCAAGTATCCATTATCTCGGTGCTTCTGCTGAGCGGTTACGTCATGATGGTTTTATGGCCTCGGCGGCGCGGGCTGTGGTGGGCTTACCCGGCGGGGATGGGTTTGGGAGCGGCGCTGGCGGCGGTGCAGATTCTACCCACATGGTTTTATTTCGCGGGCAGCGGGCGGGCCAGTCCGGCATATTATCTGTTCGTGGAGAACAGTTGGTCGCCGACCTCGACCCTGCTCTTGTTGTTTCCGATGATTTTCGGGGCTCGGACGCCGAACTTCTGGGACCAAGGCTGGTGGGGCCTATCGCATTTCTGTGAACAGTCGGCCTATGCTTCGATCCTGATTCTGGTGTTGGCCGTCGCTTCGCTGGGACTTGTACGACGCCACCGGGAAATGGCCTTCTGGTGGCTGGCCTGCCTGGTCGCGATGCTGCTTGCCCTGGGCGACACCACGCCGATCAGCACGCCGATTTCCAAGCTGCTTTTTCATGTCCCCGTCTATCACAACCTGCGGGTACCGGCCCGATGGATACTGGTCTGGTCAATAGCCTGGCCGATTCTGGCGGCAACGGTGGTTTCGATTCTGCTTCGTCGGGGTCCGGAATGTACGCGCATGATGCTGTGGATACGCAAATCGGCGGGGCGCGTTTTGCCGGCCGCGGCAACGGTGTGCGTACTCGTATTGGTCACGGCCCGACTGGCGGAGGGTCGGCTGGCGGCTCATTTTACCAGCGACTATGCCCGGCCGGTTCTCGAGGGATTGCGATCGGCGGTCCGAGTGGGAAATCCGGCTATTTGGTGGCCGATCATACTGATGGTTATTACCGCATGGGTCGTTATTCGCTGGGCAAACACGCGGCGGGACAATCTGTTCGTGGCGATGACGGTCCTGCTGGTGGTGGATCTGGCGAGCGTAGCCGGCTTCGTGGACATGGATACGCGAACGTATCGACGAGCGGCCCTGGATAAGCCCCCCCCGCTGGCCGAGGCTATTCAGCAGTTGAAACCACGACCGGGCGAGCGGTTACTGGTTCCCCGCTATTCCGCGGATTACCACCGTCCTGTCGAGGTACTCTGGCCTCAGACCAACATGCTGTTTTTCGGGCATACTACGGACTCACCTTCGGAAGATGTTCATGCGATAAGCACTTTCAACGGCTATGGTCCATTCTGGCCGGTGGAACAGCGGCAACTGTTTCGCTTTCAGCCGTGGGGTTCGAGCGAGGAGATGCTGGGATTGCTACTTAATGATCGCTTGCTACAAGCCATGGGGGTTCGTTTCATAGCGGTTCGGTCGGATGAAGAGAGAATGCTTCTGAAATCGGCTTCGCTCCCCACCGTGGTCACGAGGGAGCCGGACATCATTCCGGGCACGGAAGACATGGCCCCGGTACGATATGGCGCGGACCTCTTGTGGCCGGTGCGGATCGATGCCCCGGGGGTCTATGCCTTGAGCTTCGAGGCGGAGCCGGCGGCGGGGTCGGCCAGCCGATGGTTCGTCCGCGTGGAGTCGGAACAGGCCGAGGCCCTCGCCCGGACACGAACGCTGGATCCGATGGACCTGGCCTTGGGCCGGCGGCGGATGCGGTTTCATTTTGCGTTTAATCAGATCTTTCCGACGGCGCGAATTCGAGTCAAGGCCGAGATGGGCCTGGCCTTGTCGGCGGGGAAAGCGCGGTGGGCGCGGGTGGCGGGTCCGGACGGGACCGGGTGCCGTCCGGATTACGTTCACCGGGCCGACCTGCCTGGGGGCGTGTCTTTGTATGAACTCCCCGGCACCGTCGGGCTGGTACGCTGGGTAGACCGGTTCAAGCGGGTGGCGGACACAACGGAAGCCGTCGAACGGCTGCTGCATGATCCGGACTCGGTCGGCCTGCCGGAGGCAGTATTAGTCACGGCCAGGGGAAACACATCGGCCCCCGCACCAGAGACGGGTATGGAGTGTACAAAGGATGGAATGACCGTGCATGAACCTGAAGACGCTTGGTCGCGGCCCGCCATATTACGGTGGACCCACGATCACGGCCACGAAATCCGGGTTACAGCGCATGCGGACCGTCCGGGGTTGCTGGTTTTCAATGAATCTTTCGTCCCGGGCTGGCGAGCCGAGCTTGACGGCCGACCCGTCCACATGGAGCGGGTTAACGGAGTATGTCAGGGTGTAGAGGTATCGGGTGGGCAACACGAAGTGCGGTTTTTCTATCGGCCACCGGGGTTATACTGGGGCTTGGCCATATCCCTGCTAACCTTGCTCGCCCTGTTAAGTGGTTGTATCCTGCGCCGTTCGCGACCGTGGAACCGTGCGGGCCTTACTTCCGCCAGTGAATTAGAACTTTTTCTAACACCTTGGCGTAACAAGAAAATGACCGGATTCAGAGTCCGGGGACGTCTGAGATTATAAGATAGAGAGGGATGATCGCGGATTGTGATTGTGCCGTGTTTGTATCCGCGAAATATAACGAAGATTTGAGAAATTGAGTATCAATAAATTGTGGAGGAATTTCCCATGCTGCCGACGCACAACCAAAAAAGATTGATTATATTCACCCTGCTGGTATTTTTCAGCGCAAGCTTATTTCTCCACGAGCAGATCATAGGCCGAGTGGCCTATGCTGTGGAAAAAGGCAAACTTGAAGCAACAGAACAAGAACTGGCCAGGGTTGAGGATATCTCGCGGGCGTTCCGACTGGTCATCCAGAAGGTTCAACCGGCAGTGGTACGAATCGAAACGAAATCGACCGTCAGCGCAAGGCCACAAACCGAGAGAAGTCAAGACAGTGAAAAGGACTTCGATTTTGACGGTTTGCCCGACCAATACCGGGATTTGTTTCGGGATTTCTTCGGTCGGCGTTTTCGCCAAATGCCCAGGCCAGACTTCCAGCCACCCCCGAGACAGGGGATGGGCAGCGGTGTGATTATTGACGCCGACAAGGGCTATGTGCTTACCAACAATCATGTTGTCAGCAGTCCGGAGGGTATGGATCGGCGCATCGACGTCTTCTTGGCCGATGGTCGCCAGTTGGATTCCGTATCAGGGAAAGTCAAGGTACTCGGACATGATCCCCTGACCGATCTGGCCTTGATCCAGATTGAGGCAGACCGCTTGCATGCCGTGACATTGGGGGACAGTGACCAGATGGAGGTAGGCGATTGGGTATTGGCCTTCGGTTCGCCTTTCGGCTATGCCCAGACGGTAACCCAGGGGATTATTTCCGCGAAAGGTCGATCCGTGGGAGTCACTCGTTACGAAGATTTCATCCAGACAGACGCGGCCATCAACCCAGGTAACAGCGGCGGACCGCTGGTCAATCTGCGCGGCGAGGTGATCGGGATCAACACGGCCATCGCCACCAGCGGACTGGTCCAGGGTTACATGGGGATCGGGTTCGCTATTCCCAGTAAACTGATCAAGACCTACCTGCCCCAACTGGTGGAAGGTAAACGTGTCGTGCGCGGCTATCTTGGAGTCGGCATTAAAGGACTCAGGGAATTTCAACCGGGAATCGGTAAGACTTACGGACTGGAGGAAGATCGCGGTGTAGTGGTTATTCGCATTCTGACCGATAGAGGGGAAACCCCGGCCACCAAAGCGGGATTGAAAGTTGACGATGTTGTGCTGAGTTACGATGGTAAGCGGGTGGACGATGCCAGGGAACTCCAGAATCTTGTAGCCCTGACGCCGCCTGGTGCAACGGTGACACTGGAAGTCTGGCGCGAGGGCAAACAGATTAATATTCCAGTGACCATAGAGGAACAGCCGGAAGATTTCTTTACATCCGGGATGGATTCGCAAGCCGTGCCGGGCGAGGCGGACAGCCGCGAGATAACCATCGATACGCTGGGTATCGAGGTCGCGGTCGTCGATGATGAACGGGCTCGACGATACGGCTGGGAAAATGACGATGAGGCCAAGGGCCGCATGATCGTGACCAAGGTCGAGCCCTTGAGCGAGGCGGCCGTCACGGGCATACAGCCGGGTGATCTGATCCTGGAGATACAGGGCGAAAAGGTCGCCTCGTTGTCCCAGCTCAAGGAGGCCCTGAGCGAGGAGGCCTTGGCCGACGGAGTACGGGTCCGGGTAAACAAGAGAAACATCGGTCCAACCTTATTCTTCTTCAAGGTCAGTCCGCCGAAAGAATGAGTGTGTTCCTCGGACAATGGGTCCAGGCAGACATTCGTATCAACCGCAGGGACGAGCGAGGGAGCTATGGCCAAACAAGCCAACCCCTCGCTCGCTCTTACGAATTGTCCGCGAACACACCAGCATCCGCCAGGTTGCGATGGGTTGAGCCCATGTATACAGCCCAAGAATTCGAAGCCGTATAAGCTGACGGCCTTTGCATGGCGATCTTCAGGCTCTATTGCCAATAAGCACAATCAATAAGTGATCATGATTTCTTTTTCGATCGTAGGAAAACATCCAGTCTCTCGAACATGTTACTGCGCCCCTCAGGATCGCTTTCCAAGAAGGCCAGCATGGCTGCCGCCACAACTTTTTCCTTTACATAGCCGCTCTTGGCACAGTCCCGATCGAATGCCGCGACCAGCTTACCCGGAAGATAGTAGGATCGTTTCGGTTTTTCCATGATGCGCGTTCTCCTTTCTAAAAGCCATTTCGAAATGGCGTACTATCAGCTCGGACCCATTCCGCGCGAATACCCGGGTTGGAGCCCAGTCCTCCTCAATTTTCCGGGAATCAACCCTGCCATATAGATCAGTCGGCAGGTCCGTTCCACGCGTAGCCGGTGCGGGCATGAAAAAAATGGCCACGCGTCCGGGAGGCGATATCCGCTTGTAATATCGCCGACCTGGTTTTAGCGGCAGCAGCACGAATCAGCTACCCGCCGCCTCTTACAACCATTATACCACTAACCACGGCTGTTGGAACTAGTTGGCGGTGGGGAATTGATCTGTTTTTTCAGGGGGCTCCGGCTTGGTTTTATCCCTTTTATCTAATTGACTGGACGGAACTGCCTCATATAATCTCCCCTTGACAGTCAAAGTTCGGTGTTTCGGCCCCCGTGGACCGTAACTATGCGGCATCGGACGCGAGTAGTTCATCATCTGAGAGGCGCGGCACACTTGATAGACTTAACAAGATTGTTTGCGCGAGCGATGCTGGTCACGGTTGTTGCGTTTTGGCCCGTGGCTACCGACCAGACACATGGCTCGTCGCTGGTCCCTCTTGATGACACGGAGGTGGAAACCCCCATTCTGCCCGCGGGCATTAGTCGTCATCAGCCGGAATTCTTCGGCGACTACGTTTATGTTTGGGCCGCCGATGATGGGAGCCAGGTCATCCAATACCACGGAGGATTTGACGCTCATATAGGGACTCGCCGACTGAGAAGTCAGGACGCGGTTATATGGATGGAACCCGGACGTTGGGACAATACGGAATTTTACCATTACGAGGTTTTCCTTTCTCGCGGTGCCGAGGTGCGTGATACGGCCGGCACGGTAACGACGGGGCCGATGTTGCTTGTAACGTTCAACAGCCTTTCCCCACCGATACTCAACTGTGATTTGCAGGTCATGCAATCATCGTCCGATACCCCCCTATACCAGGAAGGCGCCGGGATTCGGCAGTCGCTCCGGGCAGACATGGCCGCTTCGGTCCAGTCTCCTGATTTGCAGGTCCGGGAGGTGGATCAACCGTTGCTTCCGCCTCGCCCCCGTGCCCGCGCACTGGTGCGATTCAAGTCGGACCAATGGCAGATCGATTACCGGAACTGGCGAGTTTCGTGTATCGGCAACGTCTACGTGTCACAGGGACTGATCGATAGCGGGGATTTTATTGAATTACAGGCCGATGAGGCCGTGCTCTTTGTCAGCCGGCCAAGCCAGGAGCCGATCGCTCAATCCTCCCAACAGCCTGGATATCCGGAAACGACGGAGGCGCCGAACGAGCCTTTCCCAATGGATCAGACCGAATGGGAAAAGCCTGATTCCATGGGCATGATCACTTTCGGCGAAGGCTTGGGAGTACGGGTTGTGGGTGTATACCTGCGAGGTGACGTACTCCTGAGTCGGGGAGAATGGGCGATTCGGGCGGACGAGTTGTATTACGATTTCGAAAACGACCGTTCCCTCGTCCTGGATGCGGTCATGCGCGGAATACTGGGTGATCGCAATCTGCCTATTTATATTCGGGCCGAGCAGATTCGCCAGCTTTCCAGTACACAGTATCAGGCTCGCAAGGCTCTGATCAGCACGAGCGAATTCCATACCCCGCACGTCTTTATTGGAGCCGAGCGGGTCCAGCTGACGGACCTTACCCCCCGGAGTATCAGCGGTAGTGAAACAGGCGTCTTATCCGGCCGCTATGCAATGAAGGATGTAACCTTGAATCTGGACGGGGTACCGGTGGCTTACTGGCCTTATGCCACTGGCGATTTTAGAAGATCTGAAACGTCAATAAAAAGCATCAGTACTGGTTACAGCGGAGATTTCGGGGCAACTTTCCAATCCAAATGGCACCTTTTTAACCTGCTTGGCCTGGAAGAACCCCAGGGTGTGGACACTATCCTGCGCATGGATTATTTCAGCGAACGCGGGCCGGGAATCGGCCTGGATATTGATTACGAACTGGAAAACGCTTACGGCCTATTGAGAAGCTACTATATCCACGATACGGGCGATGACAGTCTGGGGCCGTTCCGCGACGGACACCACGGAAACAAGAGCCGCGGACGACATACCTGGCGACACCGCCAGTTGCTGCCCAAGGGCTGGGAGCTTACGCTTGAAGGTTCCTGGGTCAGCGATCGTAATTTCCTTGAAGAATATTTTCGTCCGGAATCCGAACAAGGCAAGGATCAGGAAACACTGGTTTACCTCAAGAAGCAGGAGAAAAACTGGGCGCTGACCATGCTGGGGCAGTGGCGGGTACTGGACTGGTTGACCCAGACAGAGCACCTGCCCGATCTAGCGTTCCATTGGGCAGGCGAGCCGCTGGGAAACTTTGCGAGCTATTACAACGAATCCCATCTGGGCTTCGTTCGCTATCGACCGGGTGAGGGACGGCTAATCGACACCTGGAAGGGGATATTCCACGCTATTACCAACGGAATCAGCCCGATCAACGGTGTCCATACCCCGACTTCGGTACAACGAAAGACCAACGTTTTTGACAGCAGTGACGTCACCTTCAGGGCGGATACACGCAACGAAATCAATTTCCCCATACAGGCCGGACCGGCCAAGATCGTACCCTTCGCCGTAGGTCGGGCCGGTTATTGGGACAACAGTCCACAGGAAGGCTCACTGGCCCGTCTGTTCGGCAGTCTGGGAGTGCGAACGGGTAGCGAATTCTGGAAGGTTTTCGAAAGCGTTGAATCTGACCTGCTGGACCTGCATGGGATACGGCACATCGTGCGGCCGGAGGTTACCGCATGGGCCAGCGGAACCAACCGGGATAGCCGTGACCTGTACCCCTTCGCCGAGGGAATCGAAACCATCGACGATTTCTACGGGACGTCCATCGCTTTAAGGCAGCGCTGGCAAACCAAACGCGGCTCCCCCGGAGCCTGGCGGAACGTGGATTGGATCACTCTGGATATCGAGGCCAATTTCTTCGGAAACCAGCCGCGGTATATGGACGACATCGGCCGTTTCTATGCCAATCGGCCGGAAAACAGTAACGCCCGCAGTCATGTCCGCGCCGATTTTTCGTATCGTATCAGTGACACGACAGTGGTATTATCAGACGCCAACTTCGACATGAACGACGGTCGTTTGGACCTCTTCAATCTCTCCTATGCCGTGGAGCGTTCTCCGCGGTTTTCCTATTTCGTGGGTTATCGGCTTATCGATGACACAGATTCCCACCTTGTGGGGGGTGGTATCAATTACAAAATCAGTACCAAATACACTACGGCCACGCGCCTCTACTACGATCTAGAACGCAATGAAATGGAAACCTTTGACATAACTATTATCCGCAAATTCCCCCGCTGGTATGCGAGTTTAACGCTCGAGGTGGACAATATCGAGAACGATTTCGGGGTCAGCCTGTCGATGTGGCCGGAGGGCGCTCCCCAGGCAACCATGGGAAGCCGCAAGTATACCGGTGTGGCAGAATCCACGGCCATTAGGCCTGATTAACCCGTTTGACTTTACACAAACCGCCCGAACTCGGTTGTTATAGACGCTGACCGGAAAAAGGCGAATATTGATATCTGCGCCGCCATTGCGAATCCGATTCATGGATAAAACAGTCGACAGTGTTATGGATTTTGTGCGATAATTCGAAGACTTTCGGCGCAGACTTAAGAGCCATCTGTCCATGCAGGGTTTGACAAGGCACGGAAGAGCAAGGAGGCAAGGCATGCGGATGTACCGATGGGCGTTCTATTACGGTGTGATTCTGAGCGTTTTGCTGACTTTGGGGGGTTGTCGGGATAATGATGACACAACGATATTGAAGCTGGCTCACGGCCTCGACGCGGAGCATCCGGTGCATCGGGGCATGGAATTCATGGCCCAACGCGTGGCTGAAAAATCAGGCGGCCGCCTGCTGATCGAGATTTTTCCCAGCGAGCAACTCGGCAGCGAACGGGAGTGTATCGAGCAGGTGCAATTGGGCATGATCGCCATGACCAAGACCTCCAGTGGCCCGATGGAAGGTTTCGTACCCAATATACGCGTGTTCGGTTTACCCTATCTGTTCCGCGACGATGAACATATGTGGAAAGTTTTGCAGGGGCCAATTGGTAAAGAACTACTGAACGAGGGGCGGGACAAGTACCTCAAGGGGCTGTGTTATTACGACGCGGGGGCACGCAGTTTTTATACCAAGGATCGGCCAATCCATACGCCGGAGGATTTGCGGGGGCTCAAGCTCCGCGTGCAGAAGAGCGCGATGAGTTTGAAGATGGTGCTGGCCATGGGCGGGGCCCCTACACCGATCGACTGGGGAGAGCTATACAGCGCCTTGCAGCAAGGGGTCATCGACGGCGCGGAGAACAACCCGCCGAGCCTGCTGGTCTCCCGCCATTACGAGATATGCAAATATTACACGCTGAACGAGCATCTGCGGATGCCGGATATCCTGATTATCGGGACGAAGACCTGGGACCGGCTGAGCCCCGAGTTTAAGGAAATTCTGCAGGAGGCGGCGGACGAATCGGTTGCGGTACAGCGCGAATTGTGGATGGATATGACTTGCAAGGCCCTCGAGGAAATCGAGAAAAGCGGCGTTACCCTGATCCGGCCGGACCTGGATCCGTTTCGCGATTCGGTGCAATCTCTCTGGGCGGAATTCGAGGGCACGGAGGTCGGCGCTCTGGCCGAAAGGGTCCGGGAGGTGCGTTAAATGGGAATATTTTGGAAAATCAAAAAGGTTCTGGACCGCATTCTGGAAACCCTGGTGGCGGTAACCATGGCCACATTGTTGGTGGCCGTGGTCTGGCAGGTCATTTCGCGAAAGGTGCTCAACGATCCCAGCCACTGGACGGAGGAGCTAGCGATTTTTCTGCTGATCTGGGTCGGATTGCTGGGCGGATCGGTGGCTTTGAACCGTGGAGCGCATCTGGGCATTGATTACGTAGTCGCGAAACTATCGCCACGAAGAAGACTGTACGTCGAAATATTTTCGTTCGGCATCGTGGCCCTTTTTTCGTTCTTCGTCATGGTGGTCGGGGGCTTCACGTTGGTCCGGGAGATCCTGAAACTGGGGCAGACCTCGCCGGCGCTGGGCTGGAAAATGGGGCATGTGTATCTGGCCCTGCCGATCAGCGGGTTCTTTCTGACCCTCTACAGCATCGAGTTTCTCATCTTGCGAATCATTGCCCTGGTTCGTGGGGAAATGCCTGTACAGGAATGAATTGGTGAACGATCGCGAATGAGAACATTGAGTTCTGCATCGCGGTATCGGAAAGGAGCAACCGGCCATGGCATTACCGCTTATTGTTTTGATTGTATGTTTCATCCTCCTGATGGCCCTGAATGTTCCCATTGCCTTTTGTATCGGTGCGGCTGCCCTATCCGCGGTAGTGGCCGTGGGAGGTCCGGAAGTCGGTGGCCCTCCACCGCTTCTGACCATCGCTCAGCAGATGGCCACCGGATTCGACAGCTTCGCCCTGCTGGCCATTCCGTTTTTTATACTCTCAGGTATGCTGATGGGGCGCGGTGGGATTGCCCGCCGCCTGGTGGACGCGGCTAATGTCTTCGTCGGATCCTTTCGCGGCGGCCTGGCCTACGTTAATATTATGACCTGCATGCTGTTTGGATCGATATCCGGTTCGGCGACGGCGGCGGTGTCCGCGGTCGGCGGTTTCATGGTACCGGTGATGAACAAAATGGGGTATCACCGCGATTTCAATGCCTCGGTCAGCATCACGGCTGGAACGACGGGCCTGCTGATCCCCCCGAGCAATGTGATGATCGTTTATTCGCTGGCAACCGGTGGGAGTGTATCGATCTCGGCCATCTTCATCGCGGGTGTTCTGCCCGGAGTTCTCGTGGGTCTCGCCCTGATGGTCGTAGACGGGATCATTTCTCGACGTCGTGGTTACGGCAAAGGCCAAAGTATGCCCCTTGGCGAGGCCGTCAAACGCTGCCTGGCCGCGATCCCCTGCCTGCTGCTGATCATTATCGTACTGGGGGGGATTCTCAAGGGGTATTTCACCGCCACCGAGGCGTCGGCTGTCGCGGTGGTTTATGCATTGCTTCTGTCCATGGTCTTTTATCGGGAAGTACGGATCCGTGATCTGCCCGGTATATTCCTCCAATGCGGGGTGGTCACCGCGGTCATCATGCTGCTGATAGCCACCTCCATGTCCATGTCCTGGATACTGGCCTATGAGAACATTCCCCAGGATATCAGCGAATTTTTGCTGGGCCTGACCGACAACAAGTTCGTTATCCTCCTGATTATCAATGTCCTGCTACTGGCGGTCGGAACGTTCATGGACATGACCCCGGCCATTCTGATCTTTACGCCCATTCTGCTCCCGGTGGTCAAGCAGATGGGCATGCATCCGATTCATTTCGGGATCGTGATCATCATGAACCTGTGCATCGGGCTATGTACGCCGCCGGTGGGTACATGCCTGTTCGTGGGCTGCGGGGTGGCGGAAACCAGCATGACGAAAATCCTTAAACACCTGATTCCGTTTTTCCTGGCGATGATCGTGATTCTGTTGTTGACAACTTTCGTGCCGGGAATTGCCCTGGTCTTACCGCGTTATTTCAATCTACTTTAGCCCTGACAGCATATTAACCTAACTTAAACTGACCGATTTCATGCCGCCAGGAGCTTTTCCAGGCGGCGGAGTACCGGACGTTCAT
>JAAYCU010000405.1 GCA_012729595.1 Phycisphaerales bacterium | reverse complement strand
CTCCTTGCGTGCTTCACCCATTGGATTCTCCTGATTTTAACGGCTTGAGGTTCATTTTCACCTGTATTCATTGGGGAAATCGTCACCTCATTATACGCCGCTGCAAGTGTCATCTGGGAAATCCGGGGTAATATTATGCGCATCCAGTAGCCGAGGGGGAGGGCCAAACGGTTTCAGGGCCATTCGCCGGCGGTTTTATTGGTCCATGAACCTGATCGTGCAGCTAAGGAGAGGCTGAGGGAAGCGTGGGCGCAAATTACTCGCGATATTTCTACAAGTCGATTGACTTCGGTGGGTGGCAGTGAAAGAATGTATTACTCTCTTTCCATTGACCTTTGATCCGAGCCGGGACCCTTGAATACGGGTCCCGCTGCTTTTTTACAGATACTCTATCTCTATTACCCGAATGACTGAGCCTTGTTTGATTTTCGCGGATTGTTCGCGGTGTTATGGCCCCTGTTGGATTTTGCGGAGGAGCAGGTTCTTGAAGCGTACTTCCATGATGTCGCCGATGTGAATCTGCAGGGCGATAACCCCCGACGAACGCTCTGAATCACGCAGGTGAGTGCAGACCGTGCCGTTAATCTCGATGCGCAGCTCATCACCGACAGCGTAGATAACGTAATGATTCCAGCCGCCGGGGATTACGGCCCGCTCGCCGCGGCTCGTGTAACCGTCGTGTAAAGTCCCGCGGCCGCACTCCTCGTACAGGCTGCCCCACCAGCCCTTGCCGATATCGGCCTGGTAGCCCTCGACCTCGAAGTCGTCGCGCGGGGTGCTGCGGAACTGCACGCCGCTGTTGCCCGTATCGGGGAGCAGTTGCACGTCGAAGGTCAGGACGAAGTCGTCGTACGTGCCGTCGAGGATGAGGAAATCGTTATAGGGCAGAGGAGTATCGGTTTTGCCGACGATCATCCCATCGACGACCGACCAGTTTTTCTTATCATGATCGTTCCGCCAGTTGTCGAGGTTTGTACCGTTGAAGGGGTGGACGATATCGGGTTTCCCGATCCGCTCGAAGAACCAGACGCCTTTCTGATTGGCGGAGATAATGTCGATATCCCCGTCGCCGTCGAGATCCACGGGGGTGACGGTATAGCCTATGCCCGAATCGTCATCGATGACGTGGCGAATAAAGGTGGCCTGGGTACCGTCGCGGACCAGTTCGTACCAGACGAGCATGGCCGGATCGTCGGTTCCGGGATCTCGGCCGTGATGGGCTTTCCAGCGTTTCCCGCTGATCAGGTCGAGGTCGCCGTCACCATCGAGGTCGACGGCGACGGTATCGTTCATCTGCGAGATTGATTCGTCGATTACGTGTCGCGTCCAGGTGGGCCGGCCCTCGGCATCGCGTCCCTGGGCCCACCAGAACAGGCCGTAATCGTGCGGGGCCCCGGCGGCGATATCGTTGTAGCCGTTGCCGTTGAAATCGTAGACCACGAGGCGATGGGTGACGCCACGATCAAGAGGATGCCACTTCCATTGGCCGTTGACCGGGTCGGCCGGCGCTTCGTACCAGCCGAGCCGGGTAATGATGTCGTTACGCCCGTTGCGATTGACGTCGCCGACGCCCAGTCCGTGAAGATCGCCGCCTTGCGGGCCAACGATGATTTTTTTCCACGGGGCGTACGGGTCAGGACGGGCCTTGAACCAAGCCACGCTTTGGCCGTCGTCGCCGACCGCGCTGACGAAATCATTCTGCCCGTCGCCGTCCACGTCGGCGAAGACGGTCCCCTTGGTATGCTTGACGTCGGCGATCTTGTGGACTTTCCACGCGCCGCCCCCGGGTCCGGGGTTTTCCAGCCATTCGAT
Organism: Phycisphaerales bacterium; assembly: GCA_012729595.1. Taxonomy (GTDB): domain Bacteria; phylum Planctomycetota; class Phycisphaerae; order UBA1845; family PWPN01; genus JAAYCU01. Next base: position 5,516 of record JAAYCU010000405.1, on the reverse strand, counting down.
GGACGACTCGCGGCGGACGGTCACGATATCGGTACGGCCGTCGCGGTTATAATCGACCGGGTAATCGCAGCGGACATCGGCGTAGCCGTCGATGGGCATGTCTCGGAATTTGTGCGGCCGCCAGTGCGGGGCTTCGTACCAGTTCTCGCCGGCGACCACGTCGAGAAGCCCGTCGCCGTTGATATCGGCGGCGGCACAGGTCTCGGCCTTGTGCTCGGTGTCCAGAACGTGCTTGCGGAATCTGACCTCGCCGGACGCGGAGGAGACCAGAACGGCGAGGATAATTGAAAGGGTTCGGGCGGTGTTCACGTCAAGCTCCTTATGTGGAAAATGTACATGGCGGTTATGATAGCGTTAACGCGCTAGTTTACCGATAGACACGGTTGACGCCAATAAGCAAATTGCAGGGAAGGATTGCTTGCCGTCGCGCATGGGTCGAGTTCACGATAAAAGGTATTGTGGTCGGATGCCGAAAGCGAGAAATAAACGAAGCATGCAAGGTGACGCCCGCGACCAGGTATTGTCGGCCGCGTCGAGGATGCCCTCGCGATGGATCTTATTGGCCTGGATTATACTGGCCTGCGCGGCCGCGGGGGTCGCTTTCTCGCCGGCGTTGTCGGCCTCGGCCCTGTCCTTCGACGATGACATGTACTTGACGGAGAACCGATTGGTCCAGAATCCCAGTTGGGCCAATGCCGGCCGCTTCCTGAGCGAAGTACTCGAACCCTCGACGGTACGCGGCTACTACCAGCCCTTGAACATGATCTCGCTGATGCTGGACAGCGTCCTCGGCGGCGCGGCGGACAATCTCCGGCCTTTTCATCGCACCAGCCTGCTTTTGCATTTGTTCAACACGATTCTGGTTATCCTTATCCTCTATCGACTTTTCGGCAACGCCTGGGCCGCGGGTTTATTGGGCTTGCTGTTTGGTGTTCATCCGATGTGGACGGAAACGATCGCCTGGGTCGGTGAACGCAAGACCGTATTGGCGACCTTTTTCACGCTGCTTTCGGTCCTTTGCTATCTGCGCTACGTCCGAAACCTGTCCTGGCGGTTCCTCACGCTCGGCCTGCTGTTTTTCGTGCTGGCCCTGATGTCCAAGCCCACCTGCACGCCGCTTCCGGCGGCCTTATTGTTGCTGGACGGGTGGCCTCTGCGAAGACTGAACAAGCGGGCGATCATCGAGAAAATTCCGTTCCTGCTGATCGCGGCGCTTTCCGCCTGGATCACCTACGAATCGCAAAAACGCACGGCGGAGACGGCCGCCCCCGAGGCCGCCCGGGACTGGCTGCGGATCCTCTTCATTCTCGCCCACAACATCGTTTTCTACTTGCGGAATCTGGCTTGGCCGACGGGTCTGACCTCGCATCATGCGTTTCCCGCGCCGCTGGATATGACCGACCCCGGCGTGCGCTGGGGGATCGTCGGGACCGTCATTCTGCTGGCGGCCTTGCTCGGTTCGCTGCGCTGGACGCGGGCGGCCATGACCGGCTGGTTGTTTTTCATGGTCATGATCTTCCCGACCATGGGCGTCATCGGTTTCACCAACGTGATCGCGGCGGACAAATACGCCTACCTCCCGGTGCTGGGCTTGATGCTGCCGGCGACGGCCGGGTTAGCCTGGCTGTCGAACCGGGCGGGACGCGCGGGGCGGATCATCAAGGTCTCGACGACGGTGTTGCTGGTCGCGATTGCGGGGCCGTGGATACATCTTTCGCGTTCATATCTTGAACATTGGCGCGACACGGAAACCTTGTTCCGCTACATGCTGACCTTGCATCCGGACGCCACGACGCTGCACATGCATCTGGCTAACGAACTGTCTCGGCAGGGGCGGGACGAGGAGGCCATCGCGTCCAACCGGCGGGCCATAGCCTTCAATCCCGATATTGAAACTCTCTATGTTAATCTTGGAGCTTTATTGGCTAAGCGTGGGCAACTGGACGAAGCCATGCGGCTTTATGAGAGAGCCCTGGCGATAAATTCGCGGTTCGCCCCGGCGCATAACAATCTGGGTAATGCCTATCTGGAACGCAAGGATCTGGTCCAAGCCGAGCATCATCTTTCCATGGCGATACAAGATAAGACGGATTACTTGGAAGCCCATTATAACCTGGCCAACGTGCTGAGTATGCGCGAGGATTGGACAACAGCAGTGGAGCACTACAAGAAGGCCCTTAGTATCGATCCGGACCATGCGGCCGCCCATAAGAATGTGGCCGCGGCATATCTGCGGATGGATCGTTTGTCGGATGCTGTCGAATCCTATGAAACTGCTTTGCATCTACGCCCAGACTGGGTGGATATTGCCAACTTTTTGGCGATAACCTATGCCCTTAGTCCGGACCAGCGAATTCGACGGCCTGAGCGGGCGGTGGAACTGGCCGAGCATGCCTGTCGTCAGACCCAACGTACCCAGCCGGTGTATCTGGGAACCCTGGCGGTCGCGTACGCCGAGGCTGATCGGCTTACGCAGGCCCGGAAAACAGCGGACGAAGCGATTGTGCTGGCTGGGCAGATGAATGCCGAACCATTGGTCAGAGATATTGAACGGTTGATGGCGAAATATGCTGCTCCGTCAGACGACCAGCCATGACGATTGAACGCCCTTACTCGATTCCTTGCTCGGCCAGCCAGCGTTCTGCGTCGATGGCGGATCGACAACCCATTCCGGCCGCTGTGATTGCCTGGCGATATACGCTGTCTACCACGTCCCCGGCGGCAAATACTCCTTCTATGCTGGTGAACGACCGATAGGGGTCTTTCAGGTTAATGTAACCCTTCGAATCCAACTCAAGCTGCCCCTTAAGGAATTTGGTGGCCGGGGTATGCCCAATGGCCAGGAATAAGCCGCCTACCGGAAGATCGGACTTCTCCTTGGTTTGGGTGTCCTGAAGTTTCAGGCCGCTGATCATTTTGTCGCCGAGTACGTCGGTGACGATTTTATTCCAGAGGATTTCAATTTTCGGGTTGTCGAAGGCCCGCTGGCGCATGATCTTGCTGGCCCGCAGCTCGTCGCGACGATGGATGAGGTATACCTTCTTGGCGAATTTGGTGAGGTAGCTGGCCTCCTCGATGGCCGAATCCCCGCCGCCGATGACGGCGAGTTCCTTGTCGCGGAAGACGGGCAACGCCCCGTCGCAGACCGCGCAGGCGCTGACCCCGCCGCCGCTACGGGCCAGGCGCTGTTCGTTTTCCAGGCCGAGCCAGTTAGCCGTTGCCCCGGTGGCGATGATCACCGCCTGAGCTTCTACCAGTTCGTCACCTTCCCCCCAGACCTTGAAGGGGCGGGATGATAAATCGAGTTTGGTACAGTCATGATATTTATAAGAATGTCCATCGTCGGGATTGGAGACATCGGGATTCAAGCCGTCGTCGGTAACGATGCGGGTGCCGAAGCGGACAGCCTGTTGCTCAAAATGCGCCATCAGTTTTGGGCCGGTCACGCCTTCCGGGAAACCGGGGTAGTTATCCACCTCGGTGGTGAGCATCAATTGCCCGCCGGGCAGAATCGTTGATGGAGTTTGCTTGGGACGCCCGGCAAAAACCAAAGGGTTGAGATTGGCTCTGGCGGCGTAAATGGCCGCTGTCCAACCCGCCGGTCCCGATCCGATGATAATAACTTTTTCAGCCATCTCTATACCTCGTATCAGTAAGTTCGGCCGGGTGGTTCCGGCCTTGGGTTCGTCTGGATTTATCGCGATTGTAGGGGCCTGATCGATCAGCGTCCACCATCCAACCTGCCCGATGTGCCCGGGGCGACGCGATTTCTTGTTATATTGCCAATGCCGCAATGTGACATTGCACACGGAGAGAACAAGTACGACAGGGTGATGGTCCTGGTCAGGGCGATAGACGGGGCTACTGTGGTGTGCTGGTATCATGCAGCAGTATGGGTATAATACCGAAAGTTGACTGGCTATAACTAGAACTAGGCCCCGATGCCCGAGCGGATTTACTACCCCGACAAATAGAAAAGATCAAACCTTGCATCGGTTTTGATCGGGAAGGAGTAGGACTATGAGTACTTGGAAACGAGGCCATGCTTGCTTGACGGCTTGCGTTGTGGCGGTTCTGTGCGGCACGCTGGTCGCCGCTGATGCAATCGATATGCAGGCGCGGACCAAAGAGCTTCAGAACCTGCGGTGGGGCATGTTTATCTGTTGGTCTTTCAGTACTTTCTCCGACAAGGAGTGGACCGGCGGGGTGAAGGACATCGCCTTCTTCCAGGCTACGGAGGTGGATACCGATCAGTGGGTACGCACCGCGAAAGAAGCGGAGATGGGTTACATTCTCTTTCTGACTAAGCACCACGACGGTTTTTGTCTATGGGACACCAAGACAACCGATCGGAAAGTGACCAATGCACCGCTGGGACGTGACGTTCTGGCCGAAGTGAAGGCTGCCTGCGACAAGTATGGTCTCAAGCTCGCGCTTTATTACTCCGAAGGCGACTGGACGTGGCCCGGCGCGGTGGATGGCAAAATTCGGTATGAAGGTGTCGGTCTGAACCCGGAGGAGAAGAAGGCGCAATTGCGGGAGTTACTGACTCAATACGGCCCCATCGAGTATATCTGGTTCGATTATGCGGTCGGGGACGGCGGGGTGAGCCACGCGGATACGATTGCGTTCTGCAAGGCGTTCCAGCCAGGTTGTTTCATCGGTTTCAACAACGGCGATCAGGAGGGATCTGATATTCGTCTCGGCGAGAGGGGGCGTCCGGGTAGACTTGAAGACCACTCTGCGGCCGGCCCGCACATGGACAGTGGGCCGTCTACCGCCTATCGCCTTGCGGAGTTTACCTACCCGATTCTTCCTCCACCCGCGGATCATGCGAGGTGGTTTTACACGTCACCAGAAAACGACGGGCTGGTTCACTCTCCGGAAAAGATCTACCGGGATTACCTCGGAGCTGTGAAGTACGGTAACATCTTTGCGCTCAATGTCGGCCCCGATCGTCAGGGGCGCCTCCGCAATATCGATGTTGCTACTCTTCGCACGGTCGGCGAGATGATCCGCACGAAAACGCCGAACCCGGACATCCATGCGTATGGCATCGATTTAAATATGGAGCCTGGCGGGTCAACCTGTTTCGCGACCCCGGGACTCTGGGCCGAGGCCGATCCGGCCGCGCATGTTGCGTGGTACGAGACGCTCGGCGCAAACGTGATTCTGACTCCAGCCGTATCAAGCAACGGCTACGCCTGGTATAAGGGTGGAGCAATCCCTGCGCAACCCGGCCTGAAGCACGACTTCTTGCCCGAGGTCGTCAGGTTGGGGCATGAGAAGCACATGCGTGTTATTGGCTCCTTCCGGATCGCCGCTAACACGCGATGGGGGGGCGAGCATCCCGATTTGAGCTACGGAACGCCACATGATCGCCACCTGCCGTTGACCACTGGCTACCTGGACTATCTCGCCGCGGCGATCGAAGAGGCGCTGACAAAAACTAACTTAAACTGACCGATTTCATGCCGCCAGGAGCTTTTCCAGGCGGCGGAGTACCGGACGTTCAT
>JAAYCU010000404.1 GCA_012729595.1 Phycisphaerales bacterium | reverse complement strand
TCACCGTAACAGCCCAGTTGCAGGCCGTGGTCGTCGCCGATCATCAGGACCACGTTGCGCGTCTGGGCCGCGCTGGCCGATACCGCCAGACAACCTATCACGAGGGTATGCGCTATGCGTCGGATCATCATCTGCTTCCATGCCTGAAAGAGAACGAACCACTTGCGATTTTACCCGTGTTTCATTCGCATTGTCTGTTCCACGGGCCATGTGTCAACCTTGTATTTGCTCAAGAAGCAGCATTTGACGTCGCGAACAACGCTTTGTAGGCTTGTACTCCATAAGTTGTACAAATCCCGGTGTACGAGCAGTACGGCATTTCGCTCAACGTTCGAAAGGAGAATAGTATGAAAAAGTATGGCGCGGAATTTTTTGGGACGTTCTGGCTGGTTCTTGGAGGATGTGGCAGCGCGGTATTGGCGGCCGCTTTTCCGGATGTGGGGATCGGCCTGCTGGGTGTGGCGTTGGCCTTCGGTCTGACCGTATTGACGATGGCCTTCGCGATCGGGCACATCTCCGGATGTCATCTCAACCCGGCCGTCTCGGTCGGACTCTGGGTGGGCGGTCGTTTTCCGGCGAAAGAGCTTCTGCCCTATATCCTCGCCCAGGTGCTGGGCGCGGTGACCGCTGGCGGCGTTCTCTTTCTCATCGCCAGCGGCAAGGCGGGCTTCGACGTGACCGCCGGGTTCGCTTCCAACGGCTACGAAGCCCATTCGCCCGGCGAATACTCGATGCAGTCGGCCGTGATTACGGAAATAGTGATGACCATGATGTTTCTGATCATCATTCTCGGCGCGACCGACAAACGGGCCCCACAAGGTTTCGCTCCGATCGCCATCGGCCTGGGGCTTACCCTGATTCACTTAATCAGCATTCCGGTAACCAATACGTCGGTCAATCCGGCGCGGAGTACGGGGGTAGCGGTATTTGTCGGAGGTTGGGCGATGGCCCAGCTTTGGCTTTTCTGGGTGGCCCCGATCGCCGGCGGCATCCTTGGCGCGGCGGTGTACCGATTGATCGGCGGCTCGGAAAAATAGCCGGGACTATTTTCGTCGGCAGAGTAGAATCAGGTCTTCGCTGCTTGCGGGGTTGTAAGGGTCGCGGGCGTAGTTGCCGAAGAGTTCAATCTCTTGGCCACCGTGAAGATTGGCCCAGTCGCTTAATTCTTCGGCAGTCAGGCCTATAAGGGTGGCCGTGCCATATTGGGCATTAACGCCATCGCCCTCGAGGTCGAGCCGTACGAAATCGATGAAACCGCTCGATCCGGCGCGGTGCAGCCCCTTGAGCAACAGAAAATCCTTTCCGCCAATGTGCATGCGTCGGCATTTCTGCCATAAGGTCGGGCCTTCCACCAAACGTGGCAGGTTGAGGACATGAATCAGGCAGACGCCACCGCTACGGGTCGCGGCCAGCAGAGCAGCGATCGCCCGCTCGGCGAGCCGTTTGTCGGCGGCCAGGGCAAGCGAATTACCCACGCACAGGGCCGCGTCGAACATCCCCGGCGAATCGCTCGGTTGCTCGAAGGAACGCACCTGCCAGCGCAGAGCGTCCGATTCGCTCCAGCGACGGCGGCACTGCTCAATCATCGCGGCGCTGTTGTCGGCGCCCTCCACCTCCAGTCCCCAGGAGGCGAACATGGCCGCGTGATGGCCCGTCCCGCAGGCCGTATCCAGCACCCGGCGAACCGCGAACCGCTCGAACATCCAGCGATAAAACGACTCCTCGCGGCCCAAGCGTCGCGGCCAATCGACCAGAGCATCATAAATATCCGGGTTGTCATCGAAAACGGGATGGGCTGATCCATGGTTCATGATCGTTGTTTCCGGGTTGTCCCAATCGCTTCCTCAAATATCCCCTCCGCCAGGTATTGTATCTTTGTCGTCAGAATCCTCGAGCGGCGGGATAGTCCGGCCGGGGTAGTACTTCTCGAAGGCCAACCGGCGAGCCTTACGGTAATAACGAGCCAGGTTTTCCCAGTCGAAGTGCTGGGCGTAGCTCTCCACCCGATTACGCATCTGGATGCGCTCGCGGCGGGACATGCGGGTCAGCTCGTACATGCGAGCGGCGATCTGATCGCAGGTTTCCTCGAATGACCTATTCCGCCGATTGGCCACGAAGATGCCGTTTTCGTTGTGTTCCGGAAAGTGGCGGATGACCCAGGCGCCGAACCCGCTCAAATCGCTGGTGATAGTCTGGATACCGCGGACTACGCATTCCATCGGGGTATAACCCCACGGTTCGTAGTACGAGGGAAACACGCCAAGATGACAACCACGCACGAACTGCTCGTACTCCATACCCAGGATCGGACTGGTCGGATTGATGAACTCGGGATGAAAGACGACCTTGACCGGGTCTTCGGCGAAATTGAACAAACGTCGGTGACGCAGATGACGAAGAATATCATCGTCGGCGTGGTTTTCCAGCTCGTGGGTGACGATCGGCGGCAAGGACCGCTGCCGCCAGGCGTAGATGATTCTCTTGAGCTGCATCCGCGTAGTTTCGTCCAGTAGATCGTCAACCGTCGGCAACCGAGCATGGGCGATAGTTTGGGACAGCTTGCGGCCCATGCCTTCCTGAATCTTCTCGCAGGTCTTGCGCAGTTCGTTGGCCATGGCCTGGCGGTTGAGGGCCTCGACATTAAAACCCCAGAACCGGGCAGGGCTGATGATGAAGGCCACCACGGTGATTCCGCCGGGTTCGGTCTTTAGTCGCTCGTTAAGTCGATACAGAGCCTCGATAAACATGTCGAGGCCTTTGTTGCGGTACTCGTAGCGCCCGGCGGTGAAGAAATATAGCGTTCGATCAAGATCGAAGGTATAGCTGGAAAAGAAATGCCCCATGACGAATTCATTGATGAGCTCCTTGCTTTCGCGATGGAGATTCTGAAACTCGTGGGGGGCGGCGAAACGATCGACATTGAGGCCGTTGGGCACGAGTACATCAGGCCGCCGGCCGAGAAATTGCTCGGCTTCGAGGGCAGTGATATCGGACACCGTAGTAAATACGTCGGCGGTGCGGGCGGCCAGTCTTTCGGTTACGAAACGGTGTGCAAATTGATGCTCACAGGCGACGGCCTCGCCCCCGATACCGGGCAAATAAGTGTAGAGATCAACATTGGCGGCGCTGAGACTGCGGCCGACCAGGGTGGCATGGGTAGTGATTACGGTGGGGAAACGTACCTCTCTTTGTTTCAGCAGGGGCAAGGCGACAGCGGCCTGCCACTCGTGAAAATGGGCGAGCAGGGGATGATCGCCAAGACCGCGATGCATGGCTTCCAGAAAGTCTGTCACTATATATCCAAACGCCAGGATGCGGGTAAACTCCACATCCTCGCCGGGCGAGCTGACCCCAAATTCTCTCCAGAAGAAGTACTTCATCTCGTTGTGCCGTTCGCCCACGGAATCCACGTCGAAGAGCAACACCTGCGGCCGGCCGGTTATCAGCCAGCGTCCGCAGTGGACCCGGACGCCTTTCTCGCGAAACTCGCGCACGACTTCGCCAATCCGGCCGCTGGGCATTTCCGGCTCAAACTCCAGGGCGGAGTTCTCCCGATATGGTCCGACCAACCAATACCCATCGCCCCACCGCCGAACGGCGGCCGGCGCTTTACTCCGAAGTACAGTGTATATCCCTCCGACCTGTGAACAGACTTCCCAGGAAACCTCGAAAAGCAGGGGCGATGATAAGACGTCGTGACCGTTGTCATATGCTTGCATAATGGTTCCAGGAAGTATGAATAGCTGATCCAGTCACCCACTCATCCGTAACGCCGGGTATTATAAACCGGCAATCCTAAAAGGCCATATATGACGTTTACTTCGTGTTGACCTTATACCGCTTTTCGGAAAGCCCATGATCGTATTTCAGCATCTCCAGGCCCATACGTTTGTATCACCTGCGTATTCCATCACGCGGATTGACGTTTACCCGTCGCCCCAGTTGGGTTATAAACAAGCGTGGATTAATCAAGGACCATGAATAGAACCGCGCGGGCGCTCTCGCGCGAAGCCGAGGACCACTATGACCAGCCCACCAAATCCGAAAATTCTTCAGCTCGGGCACAGCCCCGATCCTGACGATGCCTTCATGTTCTATGCCCTGGCCCGTGGGCTAATCGATACCAAGGGCTGGCGGTTCGAGCATGTGCTTCAGGACATTCAGACCCTGAACCAACGGGCGTTGGGAGGCGAGCTGGCCATCACGGCCATCAGCATCCATGCCTATCCCTACGTGGCGGATCGCTATATCCTGACCAACTGCGGATCCAGCATGGGCGACGGTTACGGGCCGATGCTCGTGGCCCGCCAGCCGGGTTCCGTTGAGCAGCTCAAAGGGAAAAAAATCGCTGTCCCGGGGGAGATGACCACTGCTTTTCTGGCTCTGAACCTCTTACTTGGTCAAGGCAGCTTTCAACATGAAGTCATCATGTTCGATCAAATCCTCGATTACGTGGCCGCCGACCGAGCCGACGCCGGCCTGATTATCCATGAAGGCCAGCTTACTTACCGCAATCAGGGCCTGCATTGTCTCGTCGATCTCGGCGCCTGGTGGAAGGAGCAGACCGGCCTGCCCCTACCACTCGGCGGCAATGTTATCCGCCGCGATCTCGGCCGCGACAATATCGCCGCGATCTCCACAATTCTTCGCCAAAGCATTCAGTATTCACTAGATCACCGGAGCGAGGCCGTCCAATATGCCCTGGACTTCGCTCGCGACATGAACCAGGAACTGGCCGATCGGTTCGTGGGGATGTACGTCAACCCCTGGACGCTCGACTACGGGGAGGTGGGGCGTCAGGCCGTCCGCGAACTCCTCGCCCGGGGACATCAACAAGGGCTGCTCCCGGATCCGGGTATCATCGATTTTGTTTATCCCGGATTTCCCATATGACACTTACAACGGCGTATAATGAGGTGACGATTCCCCTTATGAATACAGGCGAAAATGAACCTCAGGCCGCTGAAATCCGGAGAATGCAATGGGTGAAGCACGC
>JAAYCU010000403.1 GCA_012729595.1 Phycisphaerales bacterium | reverse complement strand
GCGTGCTTCACCCATTGCATTCTCCGGATTTCAGCGGCCTGAGGTTCATTTTCGCCTGTATTCATAAGGGGAATCGTCACCTCATTATACGCCGTTGTAAGTGTCATATGGGAAATCCGGGATAAACCTCATATTATGTAAAACTACGCCACACAGGGCGTATCCACTCCCCGCGCCATGAACAACGGATCGGCCAGGCCGTGTCACGGCACTTACAGCGGGGAAGACCGCAGACCCACCCAATGGCCTTGCAGTGTCTATGACCGTTTAGCTATCCGAGCGTACTTCCAGGACTTTCTTACGCACTTCCTGGGCCGCCGATTTGATGTCCTGCATCATCTTGCGCACCCGGGTGCCCGCCGCTTTATTGCCCCCTTGGGCTTTGGCAACGTCGTCATAAGCCTGCTCGACCAGTCTTTTCAGTTTTTCGTATTCTTCCATCAGCACTGTATAAACTCCGTAAAAGGGCCAACCCCCGGCGGTTATTACCTCGCCCGCGCCGGCGAAGGGTACGTTATGGTCCCGGACCATTCAGCGCCAGGTGCCGAAAGTCTATCAGACAAATAACGGACATGCAAAGTCCAAGACCGGCTTAATACGTCAAAAAGACAGGTTTCATAGGTGTTAAAGGCGAGTTATGTGTGTTGTAAGTCTATTTGCAGTAGCAAGATATGCGTATTGGTGTATGGTATGCCCAGAGCTAGCCGATTACGTTCAATTTCGGATGATTGGGATATACAGCGAGTACGTCTCGTACCTCGGATATGTCCTTTTCGATTTGCCTGTACAAGACCTCGGCGGAATCAAATCTTTCCTGACGACGTAACCAAGCCAGGAAATCTATAAAAATGTGAGCGCCGTAAAGATCTCCCTCGAATCCTGGAAAATGCGCCTCAACGAGAAGCTGATGCGTCTCGAAAGTAGGAGTTCGCCCGATACTGATCGCTGCCGGTACACAGCGGCCATCAAGCTCTGCTCGTCCCGCATAGACACCCTCTGCCGGGATTAATTGGGATTCGACCCGAAGATTGGCGGTTGGTACCCCCATCTTTCGTCCGCGCTCGGCCCCTTTGACTACCTGTCCAAAAAGTCGATATGGCCGCCCCAGACACATTGCGGCCTGCCCGACCGTCCCGCAGGCAAGTAAATGCCGAATAACCGAGCTGGAAATGATCGTATCTGTGTGTCCGCCAAGAGCCACGCTGATAGGCTCGACAACCTCGAGCTCGAAGCCGCTTTTCGCGGCCGCGTCTCGCAACGTATTTACATCTCCCTGACGCCGTCGACCGAATCCGAAGGATACGCCTTCCACCATCGCCACGGGGGCGAAACGCGCCAGGATAATGCGCTGAATGAAATCCTCGCATGTGATACTCAGAAAGTCTGGCGTGGCATGGACCAGAACCACCACATCTACCCCTGCGGCCTCCATGCACCGCAGCTTTTCCGGTAGAGGAGTGATGACCTCGGGAGCGTGCTCTGGTTTCAGCACTGCTGACGGGTGCGGGTCGAATGTCATTACTACCAGTCGCGTACCAATTCGGTTTGCCCGTTCACGAGCGGTTTCCAGGATGGTTTGGTGCCCGCGATGTACTCCATCGAAATTGCCGATAGTCAGCACCACCCCTGCGAACTGTGCCGAATCGATGCCCCTGATGACCTGCATGCCCGATCCTCTGTTGTTTGCGTACCTTAAGGTTATACGAAAAGAGATTAGGTCAGACCAGTTCCGGTACGTCCCGCCAACTACGCTTTCGCCACGATTCGAGGCCCAATTCCGCCAGTTGCACGCCTTTGGCCCCTTCCAGCAGGTTCCATCGGAAGGGCTCGCCCTTGACCACATGGCGCAGGAATAGTTCCCATTGTACCTTGAAGGCGTTGTCGTATGGCATATTCGTAGGCACCGGCGACCAGGTGTCGTAATGATTGATTGGGCTGTCGATGTCCGGGCTCCATACCGGTGCAGGTGTCGCGGCCAACGGCTGGATCAGGCATTGCCGCAAGCCGGCCACCGCCGAGCCTTGGGTGCCATCCACTTGGATGGTTAGCAGATCATCCCGCCTTACTCGTACGCACCAGGAGGAATTAAATTGGGCGACGATATCCCCGTCCAGCAGGAAAGTGGTATAGGCCGCGTCATCGGCCGTACAGGCGTAAGGTTGACCGGTCTCGTTCCAGCGCCGAGGGATATGCGTGGCTCCCAGGCAGGATACGGAACGCACCGCGCCCACTACGTTGTCCAGCATGTAACGCCAGTGGCAGAGCATATCGAAGATGATGCCGCCGCCGTCTTCCTTTCGGTAATTCCACGATGGTCGCTGGCTGGGGATGGTGTCACCTTCGAAGACCCAATAGCCAAACTCTCCCCGAACCGACAAGATCCGACCGAAAAAGCCCATGTCAACCAGCATTTTGAGCTTCATGAGGCCCGGTAGCCAAAGCTTGTCCTGAACCACTCCGTGACGCACCCCGGCTTTCTCGGCCAAGGTGTATAATTCGAGGGCCTCCTTGGTCGAAAGGGCGGTGGGTTTTTCACAGTAAATGTGTTTGCCCGCGGCAATGGCTTTTTTGACCCACTCTACCCGGCGATTCGTGGTCTGGGCATCGAAATAAACTGAGTAGTGTTTGTCAGCCAAGGCCGCATCCACATCCGTACTCCACTTTTCCACCCCGGTTGCAGCGGCCAACTGCGTCAGCTTGGCCGCATTGCGTCCCACCAGCAGCGGCTCGGGCATGATGGTCTCGTTCTCCGAGATTCGTACTCCACCCTGCTGACGAATCGCCATAATCGAGCGAACCAGGTGTTGGTTGGTGCCCATGCGTCCGGTCACGCCGTTCATGATAATGCCGACTTTGTGCGTTTGAATGCCCGTCATCTAAATCGAATCCTACTCCTGAAGCATGCTTAGGGTTTGTCCGTGCACTGAGGCCAGGCGCCGTCCGGCAAGGGGGGGGCCTCCGACCCCGCCTTGGGCAGCGTGCCTTCCAGTTCCTGTCGCCAATGGGCGACGTCGCCGGCTGGTCCGTAGATATAAAACATTTTCAACGGCGTCTCGCCGATGTTCGTGATCTGGTGGAACTCGCCCGGAGGGATCTCCACGATCTGCCCGTCGGTCATCGTTCGTACCTCGTTCCCCACGCACATCTGACCGGTGCCCTCGATGACGAAGTAGACCTCTTCCTGCTCCTGGTTATGCCACGGAACCTGTCCGCCCTTGGGCTCCAGGGTTACGTATCCGACGCAGAAATTAGCGCACTTGATCGGGGAGGCCCCGCCCACGAGGTTTTGTGTGCGTCGCCGGGCCGGGTAGATGCGGCCTTGTACGTCATTAAGGTCCACGATACGTATCATTTGCT
>JAAYCU010000402.1 GCA_012729595.1 Phycisphaerales bacterium | reverse complement strand
GCGTGCTTCACCCATTGCATTCTCCGGATTTCAGCGGCCTGAGGTTCATTTTCGCCTGTATTCATAAGGGGAATCGTCACCTCATTATACGCCGTTGTAAGTGTCATATGGGAAATCCGGGATTATAATGCTAGACTGCACGAACGGGAATCACGATGCCGTACAGACCGTACCGCCATGAAGATGGAAACGCCGGCATCCGAACCCGGTTCGACCACCTCTATCATCACTCAGGCCCATGACAGCGCGTCCCGTGAAGATACAACCTATCATCCCAAACTAGTGGGCCTGGTACTGTGTCCGCCGACTGGCCGTCGGCATCGGCCCGCGCGAATCCACCAGCTCTTCATTCACATCCACAGTATCCAGATGATAAGGCATACCAGACGATTTGGGATTAGTGTTTGAATAGCGATGCGTTGACAGACGGCAGCGGGCGAACAGGGGGCCAGTCGTTAATATTGATTCGCAGAAGGCAAAGGGGGTCTGCTCAATATTACAATAAAAAAGGACACAGGGTATTGCTGAATATTCATGCCAGACAGCTTCTTACGCAGCGGGAAAGACAATCGTTTGTGGGTTACCGTCAGGATTGCGACAGGTCGCGAGGTTCCGTATTATGCCTTTGATCCATTATGGGTTTGTCTATCGCTAACACCCCCTGCGGAGGCAAGATGACGATGATGCCAATACGATATTTGATTAGTGTGACGCTCGCGCTGGCCGCCGGTTCGCTCGCGTTCGCGAAACCGCCGAATGTCCTGCTGATCGTTTCCGACGATCAGGGGTGGACGGATTTCGGGTTCATGGGACACGAGGTGATTAAGACGCCGCACCTCGACAGCCTGGCCGCGCAGGGCGTAGTTTTTACCAACGGTTACGTTACCGCTCCGTTGTGCCGCCCGAGCCTGGCCTCGATCATGACCGGGCAGTATGGTTTTCAGACCGGAATCTATTGTAACGATCCGCCTTATGGTGTCCCGCGCACGGCGACGCACGACCTCATCCGCCAAGTGCCGACCCTTCCCCGGCTCTTGCGCACTGCGGGGTATCGCAGCTTTCAGACCGGTAAGTTCTGGGAAGGCGGCCACGAGAATGCCGGCTTTACCCACGGAATGACCAGCGATTCGGACCGCCACGGCAGTCAGGCGGGACTCGACATCGGGCGAAATGGGCTTCAACCTATCTACGATTTCATCGAGGCCGGGGGCGACGAACCGTGGTTAGTCTGGTACGCCCCCTTCATGCCGCACAACCCGCACAATCCGCCCGAGCGGCTGCTGAACAAGTACATCGCCGAAGGTCGGGACATCAAGCTGTCAAGGTACTACGCGATGTGCGAGTGGCTCGACGACGTGTGGCGAATTAATGGAGTACCTGGAAAAGAAGAAGCTGACCGACAACACCCTTGTTGCGTTCATCGTGGATAACGGCTGGGTTCAGGAGACCGGCCCGGTACCGCGAAACGGAGTCTGGTTCTCCGACAAGAGCAAACAGAGCCCCTACGACGGCGGCCTGCGAACGCCGGTGATACTCACGTGGCCCGGCCGGATCAACCCCGAACGCCGCTACGAACTGGTCTCGGCCATCGACCTGGCCCCGACGATACTGCGGGCCTGCGGAGTTGAGCCGCCCGCGGTGATGACCGGCGCGGACCTGATCGCGGTGGCGGGCGGCCAACTCGACCTGAAGGACCGGCCGGTTTTCGGAGAGGTATATGTACACAGCGAGGTCGCCCTGAACGATCCGGCGAGAAGTCTATTATATCGGGTTGTTCGACAGGGAGAGTGGAAGCTTATCCTTCCCTTTGACCGCGAGAAGCCGGCCGAGCTGTATCACGTCAGCAAGGATCCGACGGAGGAAATTAACCTGACCGGGGAGCATCCGGAACGTGTGAAACATCTGACCGGTTTACTGGACCAGTGGTGGAAGCCGCGGGAGATCGTCGCGGAGTAATCGATAAGCCTATCTTATCTTCGATGGCATCGTGCTCTGGTAGGCAATCCTTGGGGGAGCTGGCCGCTATCAGCGGAGGCGACCGCCGGGGCCGGTGCCTACGAAGCGATCGAGAGCGGCGATGCGTGCACCGAGGCAGCCGCAACAGGCCTCGGCGGTTTCATGCACGCAGGCCTTGTCGGGATAGATTTCATACAACACCCGGTACTGCGGCGGAGTCAGGTTGGGCATGACCACGTTGGCCCCGCGCTGCAAGCCGAGCTCACGGCCATTGTCCCGATCCAGGGTAGCCAGCGCGGTCGTGCTGGGGATGTTGGCCTGGGGGCAGACCAGGCGGGTTAGCGCCATAACTTTGTAGGTCATCCGCTCCGTATTGGGAACCTGTTCGTCCGGCGGCAGCGAACTGGTCGAGTCGCCCTGGCCCAGCGGCGTACAGGGATGGGAGATATACGGCCCGACGCCTATCATGTCGAGATCGAGCCGGCGGAACATATCGATGTCTTTGGCCAAAATGCGATAACTCTGGCCGGGAATGCCGATCATTACGCCGCTGCCCACCTCGTAACCGAGCCGGCGCAGCGTATGGAGAATCTCCAGCCGATCAAAGCGTCGATCGGCCAGGGCCGGATGGATCAGGTTATACAACTCGGCGTCGGAGGTCTCGAAACGCAGCAGATACCGATCCGCGCCGGCGTTCCGCCAGAGTTCCAACTCGTGATCAAGGCGCTCGCCGAGGCTGAGGGTAACGGCCAGGGAAGTCTCGGTCTTGATCCGGCGTATGACCCCGGCCAGCCAGGGGGCAAGGATACCGTAATCCTCGCCGGACTGCATGACCACGGTTCCGTAACCGAATTCGACGGCCCGGCCCACGCACGCCATGATCTCCTCCTCGGTCATGCGGTAGCGTTGGAGGCCGTGATGGTCCGAGCGCAGGCCGCAATAGCCGCACTGGCGCACGCAATAGTTGGAAATCTCGATCAGGCCGCGCAGATGAACCGCATCGCCGACGTGTTCCCGCCGCGTCCGGTCGGCGGCCTCCCAAAGCTCTTCCAGTTTCCGGTCGTCCTCCTCGCGGAGCCAGCGTTCCATTTCGTCAAGGGTCAGTTCAGCAGGATTCATGATCCTCTCCTCCATGTCATGGGCTGCCGACGTTCCCTTGCAAAGGCTCTATCGATTCGTATTTCCGTGTTCGCCCGCCTTCGGCATTCGCTCCGCCCTTCCATTCGCGATAGGTCGCCAAAGCCGCCGGGAATGGGCCCAACGCCCGCTCGAAGATCCCCAGACTGTACGCGATGGTCAGCCCGTAATTGGTGATCGGCACGCCCGACTGGCGGCAACGCATGATCCGGCTGAGCATCTCGCGGCGGTTCCACATGCAGGCCCCGCAATGAATCACCAGCTTGTATGAGGCGAGGTCGTCGGGGAAATCGTGGCCTTGCGTGGTGGTGAATTCGAGTTTGCCGCCAACGTACTGGGTTAACCAGCGGGGAATCTTGACCCGACCGATATCGTCGGCGATCGGGTGATGCGCGCAGGACTCGGCCACCAGTACCCGGTCCCCGGCCTGCAACCGATCGATGGCCAGGGCCCCATGCACGAGAGTAAGCAGATCACCCTTGAAGCGGGCAAAGAGGATGGAAAAGCTGGTCATGGGCACATCGGGCGGGGTATCGGCGGCCACCTTCAGGAAGGCCTGGGAATCGGTCACGACGAGGCGCGGCGGCCGGTTCAGTCGTTCCAGGGCTCTGCGTAACTCGCGTTCCTTGACCACCAGGCAACAGGCATCGCCGTCGAGCAGGTCACGAATCGCCTGGACCTGGGGGAGAATCAGGCGACCGCGCGGCGCTTCCTTGTCGATGGGCACGACGAGGACGGCCAGTTCATCGGGGCCAACCAGATCGCTGAGGATCGTCGGATGATCGATAAAATCCGCCGGGGCGTTATCGAGCAGAGCCTGTCGGAAATCGAGGATGCCTACCCCGCTGACGGCGGCCGTACGCAGGTATGGGATTTTCTGCCCGGCCAGACGTTCGATTACTTCCGGCACGAGCGCGGCCGTGTCCGTTTTATTGAACACCACCACGAGCGGCGTTTCGCGGGCCTGAAACTCCGCCAATATCTGCTCCTCGAACGGCCCCCAGCCGTCCGGCTCGGTGACGATCACGCCGAGGTCGGTGCGGTCAAAAATCTGTCGCGTCTTTTGGACGCGTAGTTCACCTAAAGCACCTATGTCATCGATGCCGGCCGTATCGATAAAGAGTACGGGGCCCAAGGGAAGCAGTTCCATCGGCTTTTCGACAGGATCGGTGGTGGTGCCGGCCTGCTCGGAGACAATGGAGACACTCTGCCGGGTGATCGCGTTGAGCAGGCTCGACTTGCCTACATTACGCCGGCCGAAAATGCCGATGTGCAGGCGAAATCCCTTGGGGGTCTGGAGGACCATCACCCGCCTCCTTCACGCATTGACGACGAACCGTTCGGCCGGGGCGTACCCAGCCGACAGACCGCCTCCGGACTGATGCATTCGTCAAACGATTCGGCGGAAAGCATCCCCTGCCCCACGACAATATCGCGTACGCTTTGGCCGGTGCTCTGGCACAGTCGAGCGACTTCGGAGGCTTTTTCATAACCGAGGGCCGGCAGCAACGCGGTCAGTACCGCGGTGGAGGAATGCACATGCTCCCGGCAGCGGCGCTCATCGGCTTCGAGGCCTTCCACGCATCCGGTTCGCAGAATGGTACAGGCGCGGGCGAGCAGGTCGAGGCTTTCCAGCAAGGTATCGGCCACCAGAGGCAGGAACGGGTTCAGTTCGAGGCTGCCCGACGCACAAGCCATAGTGAGAGCGACATCGTTAGCGATGACTTTCATGGCCGCCTGACTGACCGCCTCGGGAACGACGGGGTTGACCTTGCCCGGCATGATCGAGGAGCCCGCCTGCCGCGCGGGCAGGACGATTTCCCCGAGACCGGCCCGAGGGCCGGAAGACATCACCCGCAAATCGGTACAGATTTTCAACAGACTCGCCGCGCAGGCTTTTAGAATCCCGGAAACCTCGACAAAAACATCGGCGTTCTGGGTTGCCTCGACGAGATTTTCGGCACGAGAAAAGCCGATGCCGGTCTGTTCGCGCAATACGTCAACAACGCGAAAGATATACGCCTGCGGGGCAGCCAGACCCGTGCCGATGGCCGTGCCCCCGAGGTTCACGACGCGCAGGCGTTCCTGACATTTGTAGATACGCCAACGGTCACGGCCGAAGGCCTCGGCATAGGCCCCCATCTCCCGCCCCAGGGTAATCAGTACGGCGTCCTGAAACTGGGTCCGCCCGACCTTGACGACGTGAGCGAATCGTTGCTCCACCGCCTGAAAAGACTCCTGCAAACCGACCACGCTGTCCTCGAGAACCCGCAGGAGGCGAATCGCCGCCAATTTCAGGGCAGTCGGATAGGTATCGTTGGTGGACTGGTGCAGATTGATATCGTCCAGAGGGCTGACCCGCGCATAAGTGCCGGGCAACTCGCCGAGCAGGACCAATGCGCGATTGGCCAGCACCTCGTTGACGTTCATGTTCGTGCTGGTACCCGCCCCGCCCTGGAGGGCATCGACAATAACGTGCTCGTACAACAGGCCGTTGGCCATTTCCTGGCAGGCCCGTTCGATGGCGTCGGCCTTGGCCTGATCGTCGGACCAGGCGCCCCCCTCGCGGTTGGTCAGAGCACAGGCCAGCTTGATCGTGCCATAAGCGGACACCAGGGCCCGATGGATGGCACGCTCGGCCAGCGGGAAATTCTCCGCGGATCGAGCGGTATGTACTCCATGCAACACATGGGCCGGCAGTTGAAAATCGCCGATCAGGTCGTGTTCGGTTCGATAGTCCATCGTCATCTCACACCTAGCCATTATAGCACTGTTGCCGGCCATCCAGCATCAGGGAAGAATCCTCGATCGGTCAGCTAGCGGCTTTGCTCAGCGCAAAATGACGGGCAACCCCGACATCGCGAGGTTGCCCGTATAGTGCCTTCCGATAATAACTCAGCCGCCCAGGCCGAGTAATTGACCTATCTCGGGAGCATATTTGACGATCAAACCGGCGAACACTACGGAAACCATACTCATCAGCTTGATGAGAATGTTGAGGCTCGGGCCGGATGTATCCTTGAACGGATCGCCGACGGTATCGCCCACGACCGCGGCTTTGTGATCGTCGGAACCCTTTCCGTAGATGATCGCGTCGGGGCGGCCGGATTGGACGGCCTGCTCGGCCCGCACGAGCAACTCCTGGCGAATGCTCGCCGGGAGTTTGTCGCGCACTGCCGGGTCGTTGACAATCTCGCTGGCCCGGATGCGTCCGAAGGTTTCGATCAGCTTCTTGGCATTGTCCCAGGCGCCACCGGAGTTAGCCATAAAGATGGCCATGGCGAAGCCACTGGTCAGGCCACCGGCCAACAGCCCCATCACGCCGGGAACGCCGAACAGCAGACCCACCACGATCGGGACGGCAATCGCCATCAGCGAGGGGAAGATCATCTCCCGCTGGGCCCCGGCCGTGGAGATGGCCACGCAATTGGCGTAGTCGGGATACTGATGATTATCGACGGTGACCTTCTTCGGCCAGTTGTCGGGGTTCTGCACATACGCCTCGTCCTTGCCCTCGTTGCGCAGGGCCTGACGAATCTTCTCGAACTGCCGACGACACTCGACGATCATCGCGTTCGCCGCCCGCCCTACCGCCTTCATGGTCAGGGAGCTGAACAAAAAGACCAGGAGTACGCCGGAGAACAACCCGCACAATACCTTCGGGTTCATCAGGGTTACGTTGTAGAAAGTCATGTACTGTTCGAGCGAGGCCCGACGCGTCGGAACCAGAGTCACCTTCCGCCCGCTGTCATTACTCAGAATGGCGGCGGACATTTCAAAGTTGTTGTCCAAAGAGCCTTCCGCACCTAGTAGTACCTTGGTTTCGCTGGCTTTAAAATGAGACTTGCATTCCTCGCTCATATCCAAAGCCATAAAAGCCCGGAAATGATCGGTTTTCGAGCCGTCTCCGTACCGCCAGGTTCCGAACTTGCCAAAGCCGAGATAGACGGCCTCGCTCGGAGTCGCCTCCTGGTATACCTGAACAACCTTGTCGCGGGCCTCATAGATCTGACCGTAGCGAACTTCCTCGATGTAGGCGGCCAGAAGGGCCAGGGCGGTCAGGGCGGCCGACCCGATCGCGAACCCCTTGCCGGTCGCGGCCGTCGTGTTACCGAGAGCATCGAGGGCATCAGTACGCTCCCGCACTTCTGGCTTCTGGCCGGTCATCTCGGCGTTGCCGCCGGCATTATCCGCGATGGGCCCGTAGGCGTCGGTGGCCAGGGTAATACCAAGAGTGGCCAGCATACCGACGGCGGCGATCCCTACGCCGTAAAGGCCGAGGGTGAACTCATGCCCCCCGCCGGCAAAAGTAAAAGACAGCATAATGGCTACAATGATGACGGCCAGCGAGGCCCAAGTGCTTTTCATGCCTTCGGCGATACCGCCGATGATGATGGTGGCCGGCCCGGTGATGCCCTGAGCACTGATCTCCTTGGTCGGTTTGTAATCGTAGCTGGTGTAATATTCGGTTGATTTCCCGATGATAATTCCGGCGACCAATCCGCTGATAATGCTACCCCAGATACCGTACCAACGAACTCCTGCATCGACTAGTGGCTGGTGGGTACCGATCAGGATATAGCAAACCAAAGCGGCGGCGATGGCGATGAGGATACTGCTGCCGTTGATCCCCCGGTTGAGAGCGGCCATCAGCACGCCCATGCTTGCCTTCTCCTCACTCTTGACCAGATAGATGCCGGCGATGGAGAGGATGATGCCGACACCGGCGAGAACCATGGGGGCGGCCAGGAAACGCATGGCGGCAGATGCTCCCTCCATGCTGATCTCTGAACCGAACAAAGCCACGGCGGAGGCCACGCCTAGGGCGGCGGTGGCCAGAATGGATCCACAGTAGGACTCGTAGAGGTCAGCGCCCATGCCGGCCACATCTCCGACGTTATCGCCGACGTTATCGGCGATGGTAGCGGGGTTGCGAGGATCGTCCTCCGGAATGCCGGCCTCGACTTTACCCACGAGATCGGCGCCCACGTCGGCCGCCTTGGTGTAGATGCCACCACCGACACGAGCAAACAGGGCCTGGGTCGAGGCCCCCATACCGAAGGTCAACATGACCACCGTGATGGTGGACAAATGCAGTTCAGTTCCATAGAAGAGGACCAGAAACCAACCGGCAATATCGATCAGGGCAAACCCGACAACCACCAGGCCCATGACCGCCCCGGCACGGAAGGCCACGCGCAGGCCGCTGTTCAGGCTTTCCCGGGCCCCGGCGGCAGTACGGTTGCTGGCCAGTGTCGCCGTCCGCATCCCCAGAAAGCCGCAAAGACCGCTGAAAAACCCACCGGTCAAAAAGGCAAAGGGGGTAATGCCGTTCTGCACTTTAAGATAGAAGGCCATGAAGCCGAGTAAAATGGTCAACACTACGAAGACGAAGAACACTACCGTATATTGACGCTTGAGGTAGGCCATCGCTCCGGAGCGTACATGGTCGGCGATTTCGATCATAGCCGCGTCGCCACCGTCGGAATGCAGCACTTCCTTGTAGAATTTGTAGGCGAAGAAAAGGGCAATCAACGCAGCAATCGGCGCAATCCACCAGACCACGGGGATGGCGGGGACAACATAGACTCCCTCCACACCCTCATCCTGCGCCACGGCTGGGACCACGAACAAAAATAACACCATTAGGCCCAAAGCCCAACCCAAACCGGTTTTGACAGACCCTCTGCTCATCATAGTGTGGAATCTCCTGAAAAGAGAACGTTCACTTGCCCGACCGCGTTTTGTTTGTATGCGGATAATTACTTGGGGTTCTTACCCGATTATGCTGGATCTTCGCAGGGGACAACCCTACGAAGCCGTTTGCGGACGCAGTACAACTTGTCCGCGTTATGAAAAGAACGGTTGACCACCCCTTGCGCCACGGGGCGATTAAACCGCATTATCGTATCGCCATCATCAGGGCCGGATGCGAGTCAGCCAAACGGGACTACCACTTGGCAAACTAAAAGGCCCTGACTTTCTGATCGCGTTTTATTGTCTTGCGCATACGTCTTCGCCTGCGCTCACTGGGCTTCTCGTAATAGGCCGTCCGCTTGATTTCCTTGGTGAGCCCTTCCTTCTCGCACATTTTCTTGAACCGGCGGAGCATCTGCTCAAGAGATTCATTGCCACGCGACTTAACCTTGATCATACCTGGCATTATCCTTTCCGATGCCAACTCCCATTAATCTTTATACGAGCTTGGCTTACCTGTATTATTCAACCACAAGTTCCGCCAGTATAGCCAAGGACGTTCATACTGTAAACCACCCTCGCAACATCTCATGCAGGCCCAATCGACTACCGCCGGGAATCCCCCCCAGAACAACATGCACCCTCCCAGAGCTATATCTGCTTACAAATTAAACACTTAAGACACTTTCATCCTCCCGGCACCGATTATCAAGAGCAAGCTCAGGCGGTTTAATGAAAGATCCGGGCCTTGAAAAGCCAAGACCGTAAAGGCAATAGTTGTTTATTTCGGCCTCAACCCCGCGAGGCATGGGCCGGAACAAAGCGTTATGATTGGCTAGTGCTCACGGCAGAGAACACCTCCGTCTGTGTTCAAATGGG
Source organism: Phycisphaerales bacterium (assembly GCA_012729595.1). Lineage (GTDB taxonomy): Bacteria > Planctomycetota > Phycisphaerae > UBA1845 > PWPN01 > JAAYCU01. The sequence continues at coordinate 11,333 of JAAYCU010000402.1, read as the reverse complement.
AGAATACGCGATGAACGCCTGCAACCTGCTCTCCACAAGTTCCAGTTTTTTATTCTGCATCTCGTTGGCGGCTGCAAATCCCATATCCAGCCGTCCGGCGACTCAACCGACACTCGAGGGCATGGAATAATTTGTCTCGGAGGAAGCCGTCTTCGTCCTTTATAAACCAAAGGATTGGCTAGTTTCCGAAAGCCAACAACCGAGTTTTCGTACCCTGTCGGTTACCGACCCCCTAGGCCGGTATGAAGCGGCCATGTGTTTCGGAACCAGCCCAACGGGTGATGACACTCTGGGATTGTGTAAATTATTCGTCGCCAGTATCCACCGGCAGTTTCCGGATATGCAATTGGGTGGTGCAATGGTTTCCAACGATCGCAAGCGAATTGTGTTTGAAGCCACGTTCACGCAGCCAGGCCAAGGAAGCCGATATTTCCGGTGCTGGGTCACGGGTTGCGGGCAGGATTTTACATGTACCAGCATCGAAACCCCTGAACAGGAGTTCGCCGAGAATCTATCGAGAATTCGACGATCAGCCTTAAATCTCCTGCGGCAAGTTAAATCCGTCAAAGTCGGGGCTAAGGCTAAACGCCTAAAAGCCTGCCTGGAGGAGGAATACCTGCGGCGGATTCTGTGTCGGGCATTTTAGATGCGATTGCCCTGCTGTTTCAGCCTCTTTCGGCAATTTGGCTTGACAACGAAAATATCATACCGAATCAGCCGGCGACTTTCTGGATATCTCCTCGACAGGTGGAACGGCTCGCCTCCGCTTGACGCAAGACCGTAACAACCTTAATGTCCGGGCACGGGCTCATTGCGGCGACCTCCGCAAGCCCGGGAAAATGCGCAACATTCCATGACAAGAGATCATTCATGCCTTTACAACCATCCCTGACCCGACGCCGATTCATCAAGAAAACCTTCGGGACCGCCGCGACCCTTTCCATGACCGCCGCCGTTGCCCGGGGCGCCCCGGGAGCTAACGAGCGCATCCGAATCGGGGCGATCGGCGTCGGCGGGCAGGGGAGCGCCCTGCTCAGGGAGTTGGCCCGGCTCAAGGACGAGTTGAACGTCCAGGTGGTCGCCCTCTGCGACGTCTGGAGGGTCAACCTCGAGGCCAGAGCGAAGATGGTCGAAGAAGCGTTCGGGGTTGAGCCCCGGAAATACACCCGCTTCGGCGATCTTCTGGCGGAAAAGGACATCGACGCGGTAACCATCGCCGTTCCTGATTTCGCGCACGGTCCGATCCTGCTGGCCGCCCTCAAGGCCGACAAAGACGTGTACGTCGAAAAGCCCATGTGCATGACCCTGGCCGAGACCAATGAGGCCCTCGATCTGACCCGGGCTCGGAAACGGGTGGTCCAGGCCGGCACCAACCGGCGAAGTTGGGGAATCTACAAAACCGCGCGCGAGGTCATATCCTCCGGGACGCTCGGCAAGATCAACCGGATAACCTCCTCGGTTAATTTCGCCGGGGCCCGCTGGCTCCGCGATTACACCAACTGCAAGGCAGAGGACGTCGACTGGGATGCTTATCTGCTGAATATTCCAGCCCGCCCCTTCGACCCGAAACTGCTGCGACGCTGGCATCTTTATAAGGAACTGACGCTCGGCATCGCCGGCCTGTGGCAGGTCCACTTAACCGACGCGGTCAACATGATCGCGGGCACGACCTACCCGACCAGCGCGGTCACGCACGGCGGCACGTTCATCTATACCGAGAATCGCGAACACTGCGACACTTACCATAGCCTCCTGGTATATCCCGAAGGGCTGCTGTTCAGTTGGTCATTCAGTCTGGGCAACACGGCCGACAACCCCTTCAAACTTTATGGGTTGCGGGGCACTTACGACGTGGATAAATGCTTCCTGACCGGCACGGGCGGCGTGAAGGACGAGCAGGTCGAGGATAAAAAACTCGATCAGCAGCCGGATACCAGTCACATGGGCAACTGGCTGGAATGTATCCGTACCCGCGAAAACCCCGTGGCCGACATCGATGCGGCCCATCAGCATTCCGTGGCCGCCATTATGTCCACCGAGGCCCTCGAAACCGGTTGCCGCCAGGTATACGACCCGGCCAAACGCGAAATACGACCGGGTTAAAGAGGTAGTATCATCATAATCCGCTCCACGCGCAGGCAGTTTCTCGCCCAAACGGCCGGGGTTGTCGGCGGACTCCACGCCCTGAGTCATTCATCCCTTGGAGGGCAAGCCATGCCCCTGATTATCGAACGCATCGAAACGTTTCCGCTCACGTACCCGACCCGTGGGCGGTTCAAATTCTTCGAAGGCCCCGACGGTAAACCAACGGGGCGCCCTACCGTGGTGGTCAAGATCACCACCGACGACGGCACCATCGGCTGGGGCCAGAGCGTACCCACGAATAAATGGAGCTATGAGACGCCGGAAACCGTTCAATCCACCATCGAACGCTATCTTACGCCGGTCCTGCTCGGTCGTGATGCGCTTGATATCGACGGTGTCCACGCGGCCATGAACGCAATCATTGCCCCTTCGTTTTCCACCGGCCAGCCGATCTGCAAGGCGGGCATCGACCTGGCCTTGTTCGATTTGGTCGGCAAACACCTGCGCCAGTCCGCCGAGCAACGCTGGAACCGCAAGGGCCGCGAGCGGATTACCCTCAGTTGGACGCTTAACCCCGTCAAGCTCGACGACATCCCCCGATTGATCGAGGAAGGCCGCCGCCACGGCTATCACAACTTTAACGTCAAGGTCGCTCCCGACCCCGAATTCGACGTGGAGATGTGCAAAATCGTCAAACGTCTGGTGCCCGACGGTTTTCTCTGGGCCGACGCCAACGGTGGATATGATGATGAAAGCGCCCTGGCGGCCGCCCCCCGACTCGCCGACGTCGGCGTGGCCGTCCTCGAGCAACCCGTACGGCCGAACCACTTGAGCGGCCTGCGCAAGCTGAAAAAACAGGGAGCGTTGCCGATTATTCTCGACGAAAGCGTGGTCGATTCGGTGGAACTCGAAGAGTTCATCAAGCTGGAAATGCTCGATGGGTTGGCCATGAAGTGCGCCCGCGTCGGCGGTATTACGGAGGCGTGTCGGCAGGTCGAGACGATCCTGGATCACGGCCTGATGTTCCTGGGCAGCGGCCTGACCGACCCGGATATCTCTCTATCCGCCTCGTTACTGTTGTACGGCATTTACGATTTGAAGTACCCCGCCGCCCTGAACGGCCCGCAGTTTCTATCGGAACGAACCATCCTCAAACAACCCTTCGTCCCGGTCAACGGCGAACAGCGGATACCCACCGGCCACGGGTTGGGTATCGAGGTCGATGAGGACAAAATCCGGGAATACGCCAAACCGCTGTGAGTATGTTTTTTGCAATTGTTGTCGATGTCACTGATGACCGGCATGAAATATCATCGGGGGGGGATGTGTCGCCACCGACAATGAACCCTCGCGTACGCTTCGGGCTGGTAACCGGAAACGCGCGATTGTGCGCGTTTGCCAACAACTCGCTGATTACAGCAACGCCGTGCTGAAATATCGTTCGGCGCGATCGGGCAGGACGGTGGCGATGTTGCCCTTGATGCGTCCGGCCAGTTGCCGGGCGGCCCAGACGTTGGCCCCGGAGGAAATGCCCACCAGCAGGCCGTAATCGCGACCGAGCTGACGGGTTGTTTCGATGGCGTCCTCGTCGTTGACCTCGACCACTTCGTCAACAAGCGAAACATACAGCACGGCGGGAATGAACCCGTCGCCGATCCCCTGAATCTGGTGCAGGCCCGGTTCATGGCCGAGCAGAGCGGATACGTTTTTCGGCTCGACGGCCATCTGGCGGACCCGCTGGACCGCCCCGCCAAGGCTTTTCTTGTCCGGCGTAAGAATCAGATCGGCCCCCAAGGCCCGAATCAGTTTCTTGCGTTCCTCGCTCATGCCCGCGGGCATGACGATCCGCACGGTATAACCCTTGAGCCGGCCGACGAGGGCCACCCGATCCCCGTATTGCCGGAAGTGGGCTCGACGATGATCGAGTCGCTTTGCAACCGTCCGTCGCGTTCCGCGCTCTCGAGCAGGGCCAGGGCCACCCGGTCCTTGATGCTGCCGCCGGGGTTGCGGAACTCGGCCTTGGCATAAATGTTCTGTACCTTGAGCCGCAACAGCGGCGTATTGCCGGTCAGGTTGAGTATATTATCAGTTAGCATCTTATCGACCTACACCACGCGGTTGATCAAACCGAATCCTTATCCTATCCAGAGCGGCATGAGGCTGCCAAGTGGGGTATTTACGTGCATGAAGGTTGCCGGAGGCCTTCCAAACTAAGAAAAGAACATCTACGGCTCAATCCATATAATACCTTTGATGCTGGAGGAGTGATCCGGACATGGAATGGAAAAATCTGCCGGCCTATTTGGATCTGCTGGTTCACGACTTATCGGCCCCGGCAGCGTGCCGCCGATGCTCACGGTAGAACGCTCGGCGATCGGCAAGGCCTCTCTGGCCTGGGGCGGAGAGCCCCTGCTGGCCTACAGGCCGGGCGACGAGATACCCTCCTCAGTGGTGCGGCGGACGTGGAACGTCGGGTCAAATGGCAACGCGAGAACGGCATGGCCCTGAAATTCGATTCCGCCAGCCAATATGTCCATTCGACCCGCACCGGCCAATGCATGACTATGATTAGTATAAGAACATCTAATGCGGTTTTACTGGACAATAAGCCCGATTCATTATAAGCTTATATAAAGATTGACCCGTCGTTGGTTTCTGGATCAAGGGCGGGGCCGCTGGACGGCAGCGCTCTTGCGGGACGTTGATAGACCCGCGAAAACAATGAGTATTGCGCAAGTGGATATGCAGGATCGCTAGATCGATTCAACCAGACGGGAGCGATTATAAAATGTTTCCTCAACCCCAGGGACTATACGATCCGGTCAACGAACGGGATGCCTGCGGCGTCGGCTTCATTGCCACGCTCAACGGAAAGCGTACGCACGACGTGATCGCCAAGGCCCTGGACATCCTGGTTAATCTGACCCACCGCGGGGCCAGCGGATGCGATCCCCTGACCGGTGACGGGGCGGGGATTCTCATGCAGGTGCCCGATGCTTTTTTGCGTAATGTCGCCCCCGACAGCGGCATTGATCTGCCCGATATTCACGAATACGGCACCGGCCTGGTTTTCCTGCCTACCGATTTTCATGAACGAAGAACGATCCAGGAAATGTTCGAGGACGTGGTCCGCCAGGAAGGTCAGGAATTTCTCGGCTGGCGGCAAGTACCTCGTAATAATAGCCACATCGGCTATGTCGCCCGCGATGCCGAGCCGGCCATGAAACAAGTTTTCATCGGACGCGGCAAGGGAATGAATGACGCCGACGCCTTCGAACGCAAACTTTTCATCATCCGCAAGCGCATGGAACGTGCGGTCCGTAACTCGGACCTGCGTCAACAGCACTTTTTCTACATTCCCAGCCTCAGCCACCGGTTATTGAATTACAAGGGGCTTCTGCTGGCCACCCAGGTCGCGGAATATTATCCTGACCTGAAGGATCCGAGCATGGTCAGCGGCATTGCCCTGGTCCATCAGCGGTACAGCACCAATACCTTCCCCACCTGGGATCTGGCCCAGCCGTTCCGCTTCCTCTGCCATAACGGCGAAATCAACACGCTCCGCGGCAATATCAACTGGATGAACGCCCGCGAAAAGCTGTTCGAGTCGCCGCTCTTCGGACCGGACATCGCCAAGGTTTTACCGATCGTCACCCCAGGGGCCAGCGACTCGGCCATCCTGGACAACGCGATTGAACTGCTCTATCACAGCGGCCGTTCGCTGCCCCATTGCGTCATGATGCTCATCCCCGAGGCCTGGGAACATCACCGGACCATGAGCGAAACCAAGAAGGCCTTTTACGAATACCATTCGTGCCTGATGGAGCCGTGGGACGGGCCGGCCTCGATCGCCTTCACCGACGGGCAGTGCATCGGGGCGGTGCTGGACCGCAACGGCCTGCGTCCTTCCCGATACCTGGTTACCAAGGATGGGTACGTGGTGATGGGCTCGGAGACCGGGGTGCTGCCGATCGATCCGGCCAACGTGGCTTTCAAGGGCCGTCTGGAACCGGGACGCATGTTGCTGGTCGATACCGACGCGGAACGCATCGTTCCCGACGAAGAGATCAAGGAAGAGATGGCCGCCCGCAAACCTTACGGTGCCTGGCTAAAGGAGTATCGGGTCCGGTTGACGGAATTGCCCGAACCGAAGGAATACCCCGTTGGCGACCCCGACACCCTCGCCGTACGCCAGAGGGCGTTCGGCTACACCCTCGAGGATCTCAAAATCATCCTCGAACCGATGGCCAACACTGGTGTGGAACCGCTCGGTTCGATGGGTACGGATACGCCGCTGGCCTGCTTGAGCGATCAGGCCCCCCTGCTGTACAACTATTTCAAGCAGTTATTCGCCCAGGTAACCAACCCGCCGCTCGACGCGATCCGCGAGGAACTCGTTACCAGCACGATCCTCAATCTCGGCGGCGAGCAGGATCTGTTCGAGGAAACCCCGCTACACTGCCACCAGCTTCGCCTCGACCAGCCGATTATTACAAATGCCGATCTCGAGAAGATTCGGCGTCTGCGTAACGGGAAGCTGCGGGCCACGACGCTACCGATGCTCTTCGACCCGAAGGGCGGGGCCGCGGCCTTACACTCGGCATTGGCCCAATTGTGTTATGCCGCCTCGGAAGCAATCCGCAAAGGCTATACGATTTTGGTTCTTTCCGACCGTGCGGTCGACACCGAACGCGCGGGCATCCCCGCCCTGCTGGCCAGCGCCGCAGTGCATCATCATCTGATCCGTGAAGGAACCCGGACCCGCTGCGGACTGGTGGTCGAATCCGGCGAGCCGCGTGAAATTCATCACTTTGCCCTGCTCCTGAGTTACGGCGTGGGGGCGATCAATCCTTACCTGGCCTTCGAGACCCTCGCGGATATGCACCGCAGGGGGTCTCTTCAGAGCAGCTTGACGCTCGATAAAGCCATCCATAACTACATCAAGGCGATCAACAAGGGCGTGGTCAAGATTATCTCCAAGATGGGCATCTCCACGCTGCAAAGCTATCGCGGCGCTCAGATTTTCGAGGCGGTGGGACTAAACTCGGAAGTGACCGTGCCCTATTTCACCGGAACGCCGTCGCGGATTGGCGGGGTCGGCCTCGACGTATTGGCCGAGGAGGCCCGCCGCCGTCACGAACAAGGTTTCGGAAACGTACCCATTTCCGGCAACCTCCAGCTCAAATCCGGCGGTGAATACCAGTACCGTCGCGACGGCGAGGCGCACCTGACCAGCCCGCGCTCGGTGGCCACCCTGCAGGAAGCGGTCCGGAAAAACGACCGGCGGCTATACGATGATTACGCTCGCCTCATTAACGAGCAAAGTCGGCGAATGCTCACCCTGCGCAGCCTGATGGAATTTGTCCCGGCCAAACAACCTGTCCCCCTGGAGGAAGTCGAACCCGTCTCGGAAATCGTCAAGCGTTTCAAGACCGGAGCAATGTCCTTCGGCTCGATTTCATTCGAGGCCCATACCAATCTGGCGATCGCCATGAACCGCCTGGGCGGCAAGAGCAATACCGGCGAGGGCGGCGAGGATCCGATCCGCTACCGGAAATTCGTCAATGAAAGCGATCGCCGGGCGGCTTTGGCGGAACTTTCACCATGGGCCGCCGAGCACCTGCAAAACGGCGACTCCATGCGCAGCGCGATCAAGCAGGTGGCCTCCGGCCGGTTCGGCGTGACCAGCGAATATCTGGTCAATGCCGATGAACTGCAGATCAAGATGGCGCAGGGAGCCAAGCCAGGCGAGGGCGGGCAGTTGCCCGGTTACAAGGTCGACGCCTGGATCGGCCGAACCCGGCATTCCACCCCGGGTGTCGGGCTGATTTCCCCGCCGCCGCACCACGATATTTACTCGATCGAGGATCTGGCCCAGCTCATCCACGATCTCAAGAATGCCAACCCCGCGGCGCGGATCAGCGTGAAACTGGTCTCCGAGGTTGGGGTCGGCACGGTGGCGGCCGGGGTGGCCAAGGGCAAGGCCGATCTCGTCCTGATTAGCGGGCACGACGGCGGGACCGGAGCGTCGCCGCTGACTTCGATCAAGCACGCCGGCCTGCCGTGGGAGCTCGGCCTGGCCGAGGCTCATCAGGTGCTGGTGATGAACGACCTGCGCAGCCGTATCGTCGTCGAGGCCGACGGCCAGCTCAAGACCGGACGCGACGTGGCCATCGCCTGCCTGCTCGGAGCCGAGGAGTTCGGCTTCTCTACCGCCGCCCTGATCGCCTCCGGCTGCGTCATGATGCGCAAATGCCACAAGAACACCTGTCCGGTCGGCGTGGCTACCCAGGATCCCGCGTTGCGGGCAAAATTCGCCGGCCAACCGGAACATGTGGTCAACTTCATGCTCTTCGTGGCCCAGGAACTTCGCGAAATCATGGCCGCCCTCGGGTTCCGCACAATCAACGAGATGGTCGGACGATCGGATCGACTGGCCATGCGTCCTGACATCGAGCATTGGAAGGCTCGTACGCTCGATCTGCGCAAGATACTCTATCGACCCGAGGTATCTTCCGAGATCGGAACGTATCACCGACAGCCCCAAGACCACGATATCGAAAAATCGCTGGACAAGCAGGTTTTACTCGACCTGGCCCGACCGGCCATCGAGGGTGGCCAGAAAGTCCGTCATGAATTGCCGACCCGCAACATCTACCGTACCGTCGGAACCATCACCGGCAGTGAAGTGACTCGAAAATACGGCGGGGCCGGGCTACCCGAGGATACCATCCACTTCCGTTTCACCGGCTCGGCGGGCCAGAGCTTCGGCGCTTTCATCCCCCCGGGTATTACTCTGGAGGTGGAAGGTGACGCCAACGATTATTTCGGCAAGGGCCTTTCCGGCGGCAAACTGTACATCTATCCATCGAAAGCCTCGACACTCGTAGCCGAGGAGAACATCCTGATCGGCAACGTGGCCTTATACGGGGCCACTGGTGGACAGGCCTATATCCGCGGGCTGGCCGGCGAACGCTTCTGCGTGCGTAACAGCGGGGCCGCGGCCGTCGTCGAGGGCGTCGGCGACCACGGATGCGAGTACATGACCGGCGGACGAGCGGTCATCCTCGGCTCGACCGGCCGCAACTTCGCCGCGGGTATGAGCGGCGGAATTGCCTACGTGCTCGATGAAGCCGGCGATTTCGAACTTAACCGCTGCAACCTGGAGATGGTCGAACTGGAAAAGATGGAACAGCCGGAGGGCATCGCCGAGCTGCGGCAACTGATCGAGGCCCACGTGCGCCATACGGACAGCGCAGTCGGCCGGCACATTCTGGGTAATTGGGAAGCCTTTTTACCGAGGTTCGTCAAGGTGATGCCGACCGAATATAAGCGGGTGATGGAACAACAGACCCGCCGGGAGCAAACCCCGGGACCGGCCGACAACGAATTAGTGGAGGCAATGTAGTCATGGGAAAACCGACGGGTTTCATGGAGTATCCCCGACAAGTACCCGGCAAACTGCCGATCGAGGAACGCAAGCAGCATTACCGGGAATTCGAAATCCCCCTGCCGGTCGAGCAACTGCGCGAACAGGGTGCCCGCTGCATGGATTGCGGACTGCCCTTCTGCCATACCGGCTGCCCGCTGGGCAATATCATTCCGGATTTCAACGATCTGGTGTACCAGGGCGACTGGGCGGAGGCCATTCGCCGGCTGCACGCGACGAACAATTTTCCCGAGTTCACCGGCCGCGTCTGCCCCGCGCCCTGCGAGGAGGCCTGCGTACTGGGTATCATCGAGCCGCCGGTGACCATCAAGAACATCGAGAACGCGATCATCGAGCGAGCCTTCAAGGAGGGCTGGATCAAACCCGAGCCGCCGAAACTACGCACGGGAAAAACGGTGGCGGTCATCGGCTCCGGGCCGGCCGGTCTGGCCGTCGCTCACCAGTTGAACCGGGCCGGACACATGGTCACCGTCTTTGAGCGGGCCGATCGAATCGGCGGCCTGCTGCGTTACGGCATTCCCGACTTCAAGCTGGAAAAATCGGTCATTGATCGCCGCCTCAAACTCATGGAAGAGGAAGGGATTGTATTCAAGACCGGCGTGAACGTGGGTACGGACCTTGGCGGCGAGCAATTGCGTTCGATCTACGATGTGATCGTAATGGCCATCGGGTCCACGCGGCCGCGTGATCTGACCGTTGAGGGCCGCGATCTACAGGGTATTCATTTCGCGATGGACTATCTGCCGCAACAGAACCGGCGGGTGGCCGGCGATGCGCAAGCCTGGACGGCCCAGAGCTGGTGGTTCGGGGGGCGCGGGCAGGACATTCTGGCCACGGACCGGCAGGTAATCGTCATCGGCGGCGGGGACACCGGTTCGGACTGCGTAGGCACGGCCAATCGCCAGGGCGCGAAAAGTATTACGCAATTCGAGCTGCTCCCGCAACCACCTCAAGGCCGCCCCGAGCAACAGCCGTGGCCTTACTACCCCATGAAGCTGCGGACCAGCAGTTCGCACGAGGAAGGCTGCCAGCGCCATTGGAGTCTTTCGACCAAACGATTCCTCGGGCGAGACGGCCACGTAACCGACCTGGAAACAGTGGAACTCGAATGGCTGCCCAATCCGAGCAGCGGGCGACTGGAAATGCGTGAAAAAAGCGGTACGCTGCAGCGCTGGCCGGCCGATCTGGTTCTGTTGGCCATGGGCTTTACCAGCCCGGAACCGGGCGGCATCGTCGAGCAACTGGCCCTCAACCTCGATCCGCGCGGCAACATCCTGGCCGACGAAAATACCTACATGACCAACGTGCCCGGTGTGTTCGCCTGCGGCGATGCCCGTCGAGGCCAGTCCCTCGTGGTCTGGGCCATCAGCGAGGGTCGTGAAACCGCCCGCGCCGTCGACCTCTACCTCATGGGCCGAACTTCCCTGCCCACCAAGGGCGAAGGCGATCTGCCGAGAAGGTGAGAGAGCTATCAGTCGTCAGTTGTCAGCGTTCAGCAAATAACCACTCAATAGAGGGTGGCCCACCTCGTTTCGAGGTGGGGGAGCGATGACAACCTCCCGACCGTGTTGCATGGGCAGGGCCCGTACTCTGCCTGCGTCACATTTTTTGTAGATTTCCATGCTGCCTCTCTGCAATTCCTTATTGAGATTATCGTCTCTAACTAGTAAACTGTTGGCGCCGGCTTGAACATGTTGTAAATCCGCCGGTTTGATTATGTGGTGGACGAGTCGGTATGCACACACATATCGACAGGGCGAGGGATGTTCCAGACATCTCGGGAAGGGCTCACGGATCG
>JAAYCU010000401.1 GCA_012729595.1 Phycisphaerales bacterium | reverse complement strand
TTCCAGCTCGCGATGAAGCTGGAGAGACGGTTAAGCAGTTCCGCCGCCCGCCGTTGAATCGCCAAGACCTCCTGACTCGCCTCCAGCGGGGGGGTGTCCGGTCGCGGCCCGGCCGGCTTTTCCTGGCCGAGAATCTGGATCGCCCGTCGATGAAGATCGATACTTCGCGTCAGATCGGGGTCCACGCTCTCCCGTTCCGGATTCACCGGGGTCAGATGCATCACCCCCAAGGCGCGCAGCTTCCGCAAAAGCCGATCGCGATCGGCTTGGCGCGTCGCCAGATAGACCTTGGTCATGGGGACGATCATCCGGACATCTCCTCTACCTCACTGTGGTCCGCGGGGTTGTCCGACTCGCCGGCCTCCGCCTCGGCCAGTTTGCCCTTGACGATCTTGGCCCGAGCCACGCTGGCCGTCAATTCGTCACCCAGGCGGATCCGAATCACCCGAATAGCCTCGCGCGCCTCCGGAATTTTGACTTTTTCAAAAAGGTTCACCCGCTGAATAATCCGGGTCAATTCCCGGTTCAGCAGTTCCTTCTGCTTATCGAAAATCTCCAGCGCGACCCGCTGCCGACTCAGATCGCGCAGATCCTCCACCACTTGATCGACCCACGCGGGCGTACCAAAGAGGCTGTAGCGCGGGGCGGTGAATTCCACGTCATCCAGGGTGGGAACCTCCACCCCGGCTACGTTGATCACCGTGGTCCGAACCTCGCGGGGCGCGCCCAACTCCCGCGGATTCACGCCCGAAAGGTCCGCCAGCACCGACTCGTAGCGACGGAACTTCCCGGCGGCCTCCTCCGCCGCCCGCTCGGCCTCGTCCCGGGCCCGGGCCACTTCCCGCAAACGCATCTGCAGCAACTGCTGCTTGAGCTGAAGCATGGGCAGATAGCGCTCGTAGCGGGTTACCGCGTCGCGGTAGCGCTTCAGTTCCGGTCGGGTCATTTTGATCTTGACGGCCATCGCTAAGTTTTATCTCGGCCAATGCTTCTCGATAATCGACTGGCGGATGCCGGTTTCCATCGGCTCGAAACACTCCGCCAGGATGGCCCAACAACGGTCCAGGGCCTCGAACAGCGGAATATTCACCGCCAAATTCATGATCCGGTTCTCGAACAGTTCGCCGTATTTCAGGAGCCGACGGTCCCACGGAGACATTTCAAAACCCATGTCCCGTTTCTCGCGGCTTTCGCGACACAAGGCGTACAATTGGATGCAGCCGTCCATGATCGCCCGATGATCGTCGCGGGTTTCGCCGTTCACCTGCTGTTTGAGCCGGGAAAGAGACCCGAACGGTTCGATCCGGCCGTTGCGCAAGTAAAATTGCCCTTCGGTAATGTAGCCCGTGTTGTCCGGTACCGGATGGGTCACGTCGTCGCCGGGCATGGTCACGCAGGCCAGCACCGTAACCGAGCCGGCCTCGTCGAAATCTACGGCCTTCTCGTATCGCCGGGCAAGCTGCGTATAGAGATCGCCCGGGTAGCCCCGGTTCGAAGGAATCTGTTCCATGATGATGGAGATTTCCTTAAGGGCGTCGGCGAACGCGGTCATGTCCGTCAATAAAACCAGGACGCGACGTCCTTGCAGGGCGAATTGCTCGGCGACCGCCAAGCACTGGTCCGGGATCAGCAGACATTCCACCACCGGGTCGGCGGCCGTGTGAATGTACATCACCGTTCGCCCGAGTACCCCGCCGTCCTCGAATGTCTGTCGAAATTTCAGATAATCGTCGTGCCGCAACCCCATGCCGCCCAAAATAATGATGTCGGCATCGGCCTGTAGACCGATGCGGGCCAGCAGTTCGTTATAAAGCTCGCCGGCCACGGAGAAGATCGGCAGCTTCTGCGACTCCACCAGCGAGTTGAAAATATCGATCATCGGAATGCGCGTTTCGATCATCTTGTCGGGCATCCGTCGTCGTACCGGGTTGACCGGAGGAGAACCGACATCCACGCCGTCGGCGTTGATCCGCTCGCGCCCGTCCCGCGGTCGCCCTGCCCCGTCGAACACCCGCCCGAGCAGGTCGTTGGAAAACGGAACCTGCATGGGATGGCGCAGGAACCGGACCCGGTCGTTGTTCGAGACGCCCTGGGTGCCGGCGAATACCTGCAAGCTCACCTCGCGGCCTTCGAGCCGGATCACCTGGGCCAGCGAATCGCCGCGACCCGTGCTGACCACCGCCAGATCGTCGTAGCCCACGTCGCTGGCCCGAACCGTCACCACGTTGCCCGCGATGCGCCGGATATCGTCGTAGTATTTTCTCATGATTCCTGTCCCTTGGTCGCGATAAACCGGTCGATTTTCGCTAACCGGTCCCGGTATTCGTCGGTGTCGGCCGCCGCATAGTTCCAGTTCCGAATCAAATCGGTGATCAGGACCATGGCTCGACGGGCCTGCTCCTTGTCCGCGAAAGCGTACTCCAGTTCCAGCACTTCCAGCAGCTTGTCGAAGGCGAAAATCTGCCGATCGGCCGGCGTCGCCCCGTCCACCTCATCAAAGGCGTTCTGCTGCAGGAAACAGTTATCGAAGACATCCGCGCTCAAAGCGGTCGTCAGGTCCTCGATCGACGTGCCTTCCTCGCCCACCACGGTCATCATCTGCTTGATCTCGTTGCCCCGGGCCAGCAGCCGCCGAACCTTGGCCACCTTGGCCGGATCGATGATCCCCCTGTACTTGCTCCACGACTCCAGCGGATCGATGGCCGGATAACGCCGGGCATCGCTTCGGGCCCGCGACAGTCCGTAAAAAGCCCCGACCACCTTCAAGGTACCCTGGGTAACCGGCTCTTCCATGTTGCCGCCCGCCGGGCTGACGGTCCCGCCGATGGTCAGGGAGCCGATCCGCCCGTCCTTCAATTCGATCACCCCGGCCCTTTCGTACAGGGCGGCGATGCGGCTTTCCAGATAAGCGGGGAACGCCTCCTCGCCGGGGATTTCCTCCAGCCGCCCGGACAGCTCGCGCATGGCCTGGGCCCAGCGCGACGTGGAGTCCGCCAGCAGAAGAATGTTCAAACCCATCTGACGGTAATACTCGGCCAGCGTGACGGCCGTGTAGATCGAGGCCTCGCGGGCCGCGACCGGCATGGCCGAAGTGTTGCAAATGATGATGGTTCGTTCGATGAGGCTGCGGCCGGTGCGCGGGTCCTGCAACTTCGGGAAATCGCGCAGCGTTTCCACGACCTCGCCGGCCCGCTCGCCGCAGGCGGCGATGATCACGATATCGATCTCCGCGTGCCGAGCGGTAATCTGCTGCAAAACCGTCTTGCCCGCGCCGAACGGCCCGGGAATGCAATAGGTGCCGCCGCGCACGACTGGAAACATCGAATCGATGATCCGTACCCGCGTCACCAGGGGATCCTGGGGCATCTGGCGCTGCCGGGCCACGCAAAGCGGAAGCTTCACCGGCCAGGTCTGCCGCATACGGACCGGGTGCTCCTGTCCCGAGTCATCCGAGAGTACCGCGATTTCATCCTCGATGGTATAATCGCCGGGCTCGGCGATGCGCTGAACCTTGTACGTTCCGCGCCAGCCGAACGGCACCATGATCGCATGTTCGAAAAGCGTCTCCGGTACCGTGCCCAGCGTGTCGCCGGCCTGCACCGCAGCGCCCGTCTGGACCGCCGGGCTGAACGTCCATTTGTTATCCGTGGGCAAGGGGGTCATATACTGCCCCGGCGTCAGGAAGTAACCCACCTGCTCGGCCAGTTTCGGCAACGGGTTCTGCAGGCCGTCGTAAATCCCCCCGAGCAAGCCGGGCCCCAGGGTGACCGAGAGCATTTCCTCGCGGAACTCCACCGGGTCGTTGACCCGCAGGCCGCGCGTTTCCTCGAACACCTGCATGTCGGCCACGTTTCCGCGGACTCGAATCACCTCCGATAACAGCCGGGTTCCGTCGCCCCGTACGCAATAGCCGACGGAGTTCTGCACCACCCGCGTGCTGGTCTCGGCTTTCACCAGGTTGCCATGAACCGCAATGATCCGCCCGTTCACGCCGTCATCCTTTCGACAAGAGATCAGGACTCGCGACCGCCCTCGGATTCCCGCGTCACCCGCTGCCACCGTTCCAGCAACATCAGGCGCGCGGCATAGGCGGCCAATTCATCGTTCGCGAAGGTGAACCAACGGTCATGCCGCCCAAGCCAGGCCCATTGGTCGGCCATCAAGAGCTGCAAGCCCGCCAGCGGGTTCGCCGCCGCCAGCCATTCCGCCACCAGGTTTTGGTACTCCTCCGCCGCCTCGCCCAGTTCGACCGCGACCAGGGAATCCGCCTCCCGCAAACCCAACCGACGGGCCCGAGCGGCGGCCAGGGCGTTTCGCCGTCCGACCTCGTCCCGTACCCAGGTAGCCAGGAATTCACTTCCTTGCTCCTTGGCGACGCCGGAGGCGTACCCAAAGTAAGCCTCCCACAGACGGTCCGCGGTCAAGGCCGCCGACTCGTGCTCCAGGGACGATACCAGATAGTCCGGCAACGGGGATTCGTTACGCACCTGCGCCTCGGTCAGCACCACCGGCCGGACTTCCTTGATTTCACCGGCCAGAAACGCTTCCCGTTCCAGCAGGTCGTCCTCCAGGAAAAGAACCGTCACCAGCGCGTGGGCGTCCGGCAGGTCCGCCACGTGTTGCAACATCCGTTCCCGGTCGAAGGGCGCTTCGCTGCCCAACTCGCCCAAGACCGGAAGAGCGGTGACATAGTAACGGTTGGCCGCGGTCATTGGTTCGGTTGCCCGTGCTCCTCGGTGTTCCCGTATTCGCTCGTCGTGGCCTGCATCAGCTTCCGCAGTTGCGGCCGAACCAGCTCCGACAAGGTGGCCGTCAGGGAATCCACCGTCACTTCCACCGTGCCGTCGGAAATGCGGTACTCGAAGCCCGCGTCCCGCAACGAGCCCTGAACATCCACGTGTACGGAAGAGCCTTTCAGGCCTTCCCGCAATCCGTGGATGGCCCAATGGGCCAGTTGTCGGCGCGTATCCTCGGTTACGTTGATCACCAGCACGCTGTTCGACTCGCTATCCGCCCGGGCGTATTGCATGACCACGTCATGCACCAGCGCGCGAATAAACTCGACATCCGCCAGTTCCCGCTCCATGGCGGCGCGGATCACCGCGTCGAAGACTTTCGAGATGGCCTCGCACAACCGCAAGACCGTGTCGCGCGCGGCGAATTTCAGTTCGGTATCCACCCGGCTCCGGGTCCGCTTGGCCTGCTCCTCGGCCTCCTGCACGATGGCCTCCGCCCGTTGCCGGGCCTCGTCCAACACCCGCTTGGCCTGCTCCTCGGCCTCGGACCGGATGGTGTCGGCCGCCTGTCGGCCGGCTTCCACACCCTCGTTCTGCAGCACACTGACGAATTTTTCAATGGTCGTAGACATTCATACACTCCGATCTTTCACCTTTTTTCCCGACCAGGGTAAGCGACGACGATGGGGCGGCCGTTGGAAACCCGGCACATTCCGCCACGTTCTGTGCCTGGGCTAGAGATACCCTGTTTGCCCGCCTCAAGAATAAACGGGTTAGCGCCATTACGAACGTTACGCGCTGACGCGAATCAACCCGCTCCGGCAGGGGGCTCGGGTAAGCGATTTACTCGCTACACATCCCTATCGACTACGCAAGCCACCGTCTTGAATTTTGGAAGTTAAGGGCCTGTTAACAATCTTGTGTCCTTTGCGGAGGCCTATATCAAAACCACCGCTCCGGTTGCGCCAATCTAATCGTTACCCAGACCCCGATGCCAAAGCCGTGCGTCCAAATCCTTTCAGATCCCCAGTCCGCCTCCTATTGATAAGCAAACCCGCAAGAGGCTGACATGCCGCAGGCATATCAACACTGATGCGCTGGTCGCTCACCCAGTCCGGATTCGTCGCGCACTCATAAACCAAGCGGAGAATAACCGGAACCAGCCCGATGTACAAGCTCGTCACCACACGAACTTGCGAAATTCGGGTCAGGGAATGGACTCACTGGTGGGATGCATCCCGGTGGACGGGCCACCAGTGGACGTGAGACGGCCATCCGCCGTTTCGAAGATCATTCCACGGCAACGCATGGCGGTGATAATCAACTCCACCGATTGCTCGATGGTGAACCATTCCGAGTTTACCATTAGATCGAAGCGGGCGTTATCGCACGGCTCGATGCGGAAATGCCGTCGAACGAAATCGGCCCGTTCGGCTTCGATACGTTCGACCGCCGTGCGGGCCTCGTCCAGACCGACTTCGGCGTGTCGGGCGAAATTGGCCACCCGGTATTCGAGGGAAGCCACTACCTTAACCCGCAGCCCCCGATCGCGCGGGAGAATAAGGTCGGTAAAGCGCCCGAGGAAAATAGTGTGCCCTTCCTCGGCCAGGTAGAGCACGGTTTCGTTCAACTTTCGGAAATAATCGTTACGACTGAAGTTTTTATCCAGCAACGACCGCATCATCTCTTCGAACCAGCCCATGCTCCGTTCGTCCATGGAATGGTATATACGGGTTCGGATCTCGTCGTCGCCGGCCATGGCCTGCAACAAGCTTTTGCCGAAGAAAGGCCAGCCCAACCGGCGAGACAACATATCGGCGATTTCCGCTCCGCCCGCCCCTACGGCGTTGGATATACTCAGGCACGCCCACAAACTCTTCTGCTCATCACTCTTGGATTCTGCTAACCTCCGGGAACGCAGCATCTCCCATTGCCGGAGTTGTCGTTCCAGAATACGTTCAGTTTCGGGACCGATGATCTTGTTAGTAGGCATGTCCCTTATCCTTATATATGTGTTACATGTCCGATTCGTCACTTCTTATTGTATGGGAAACCGCCCCGGACAAGCAATATAAACCCTACCGGTATATGCCTAAATAATGATCAGCGGACCGGTTTTGTAATATTGTGCTTTCTCGATATTCGCTTGATCGTTCTGGCCGTGGAACTATTCGAGCTGGTTATCAAGCCGATGGCGGTTAGTGGGTTTGAGGCAATGCGCACGTGCCCCGAACGCAACCATTCCCTGGACAGCGAGGACCGGCGGCGGAAAACCGCCGATACCTCGGCCTGTGGCTCGGCGGTGCTCCAAGGCCGGCGGATAAGCGACGAGACTGCTTGCGGTTCTGATTGGTCGTGCTGATGAGCTTATTATTTCGCTAATCACATACATCCCATTGGGATTGCATCATTCAGCCCAAGGTTGCTATACCGCCGCAACCCTTGGGTGCACCGCATCGGTCCCCTCGCATAGTACTTGGAACATAATAGTATTCGGGTCATTATGGATTGCATGGCAATTTGCTTCTGGCCGGGTAACTTTCGGCCAAGCCCCGACCAGCGTGATCCCACGACGCCGGTCGAGGGGACGTACTCGTCTCCTTCCTCGAGAAATCCGGAAGGCTACGGAAAGACGCGAAAAGAAAGAAATAGTCGCAAGTTAAGTAACGATCCCCCCACTTTCCTGGAAATCATCAACCCGCGCAGAGCCTAGCGCATTACAGCCTTGAATGGGCCGGGGCCGAGTAGTATGCTGCGTGCATGTCAGCCATGGACGGCGCCACGGGCGCCCGGCGTCTCGGGTGATTCCGCAAAATGGGCCGCAAGCGTTATTACCGGTAGGGATGGACGCGATGGAGAATCAGCATGAGTGCCTGGCGATTCCCATCTCCCCTGACGCAACACTCCGAGGCCGCACCGCCGCCCACGAGCGGATCAAATATCCGATCAGCATGGTTTCTGGGCCGCGGCTTGGAACTCGGCGCAAGCTCGGCGCGCCCGCAGAACTCACGGCACGGATGGGAATGGGTTGCCAGGAGGCCCGGGCGATCCTGATGAATTCGAACAAGGCTTTCAAGGACAGGAGAATAACATGAACAAGGTCAGACACATCGTTATCGGCGTTCACATTTCGGATCGTGTCCATCACGTTCCCGGCGTGCAGAACCTGCTTACCGAGTATGGTTGCAGCATCAAGACGCGGATCGGCCTGCACGCCGTCAACGAGAACTACTGCTCGCCCAACGGCCTGCTCCTGCTGGAGATGGCCGGCGATGAGAAGCCGACGTTCGAGATGGTCGAAAGACTTAAGGCCATCGATGGCGTGGACGTGCAGATGATGGTTTTCGAGCACGATTAAATCGCCGGGCGCGGGCCGATACCCCTCTTGCCGCCCCAACGTGTCACGCTGCCGGTCCAGGCGAAATCGAATATCCGGGTGTAAAGGGGGTACGCCAAGCAGCCGAGGTCGCAGGCATGTACGCGTAGTGATGATTAATTGTCCGACAGTCCCCTTTATATCGAGTCACTTGGGAAGACGGAGATAACTTCTTGGTCAGCCCATATTATCCATCAAGCGGAGGGACGGTTATCGATTGGATGCCAGCGGACTTCTGACAGCCAAGAATGAACAGAGGCGAACAACGCCACCGACCGTACAGTGATCCGTTGCGCGTCTCGCTACCGGTCAAGGCGGGCGGACCCGAGCCTCAAGAAGTTGCCAGTGAATAAAGCGAGCGAATGCTCCGGCCGGGGGCATTCATCCAGACGGGGCGCACCTTGCCTTTAATCCTGAACCACGCCACCCCGTTGGGGTTGATGTGGTGGCTCATGCCGCCATGACCCAGGGTAGCGGTCTGGCTCGACACCTCGTAACGCCGTTACATGCACAATTCATTCATCCGGGCGATTATTTCCTTGCCCCACCCTCGGGCCAGGGGTATGCTTGACTCCGGCGGGCGAAACCTGGTGGATACTCATGATCGGCCGGCAAGCCGGTTTGGGATTACCGCTTTCGCTCCCTTGGAGGCCAATAAAGTGGAGGAGGCGTAGGGCGGGCTGGGCGGGCTATTGCCCGCCGTGATGGCCCATGCCGGCGGGTTGTGCATGGTCGCACAACACATACTGGGCAATAACCCGCCCTACGATCTTTGTCAAAACGCGAGGTGAATGATGCCGCAAGCCTTGGAAACTAGCCGCGTGCCTGTTTCGTACGTAGTGGCATCCCTGTTTCGCGCCCTAGTGGAGAACGAATATGGCCTATAAAGCAATTGTCTGTAATGTTATGATCGCCTCGCCAAGCGATGTTGATGAAGAGAGGAAAATAGCTCGGGAGGTTCTTTGGGGTTGGAATTACCTGCATTCCGAGCGCATGCACATCATTCTTATGCCGGTCGGGTGGGATACGCGTTCATTCCCAGCCATGGACGATCGGCCACAGGCCATCATCAACAAGCAGGTGCTTGAGCCATGCGATCTTCTGATAGGTATATTCTGGACACGCCTTGGCACGCCAACGGGCCAAGAAACCAGCGGCACTGTTGAGGAAATCGGAGAATTCCGAAAGAAAGGGAAACCAGTCATGCTGTATTTCTCATCAGTTCCTGTCCGTCCCGATAGTATAGATGAAATACAGTACAACAAGTTGAAAGAGTTCAAAGAACAGTGCCGGACGGACGGTCTCATTGATGAGTATGCAGTCATTGCTGAATTTAAGGACAAGTTGACTAAGCATTTAACAAGAACCGTTGATGACAATGAATATGTGAAACGTATAATCAGTACATATGATCGAGAGTCACTCGCAACATACAGTGGTCCAAATTCTGGACCACAACTTACCGAAGAAGCACGCGAGCTGCTTCTGGAGGCCGTGCAAGATGCAAGCGGGATTGTCATTCGGGTTATGACTTCGAGTGGATTGACTATTCAAACCAATAAGAAGAATATGTTGCCTGCCCCCAAGGAACCAAGATGCCAAGCCTTATGGAAAGCTGCTCTGAATGAACTCAGCGAGAATAATTTCTTAGAAGATACTAATCACCTCAAACTGACCGATTTCATGCCGCCAGGAGCTTTTCCAGGCGGCGGAGTACCGGACGTTCATGACTGACTTTGACCACATCGTTCACCGCCTCTCGCCAGACCGCGCGTTGCAGGTCGGCTTTG
>JAAYCU010000400.1 GCA_012729595.1 Phycisphaerales bacterium | reverse complement strand
GGTTGGCGATGTGCTGGCGACTGCCACGCTTCTCATCGCAAGCCTGCACGACCCTCTCCCGCAAGTCCATTGAGTAGGTCATGCCTATATATCGGCAAGTGCTACGCTATTTCGTGAAATGCTCTAGGGCAATCATGACAACGGTTTAGGATGCGCGTCGTGGAGTATCGGCTTGACCTTTGAGGCGATTATCGGCTGACGAGAAGGGATATCCTCCGGCCGGTATCCCAGGCTTTTGCCTTGCCAACTGTTTCGTTGCCGAAGTTCTTCTTTGATGTCATTGAGTACCTCGGACTTATCCAGGCACCAGTTCGGGGCAATCAAGACATCCGGTGGGGCATCCGCGTGCATGCGCTGAATAACCACTTCCGGTCGCAGCATCTCGAGTACGTCGACTACCAAGCTGACGAACTGGGGTCTCTCCAGAATAACCAGCTCGCCGCCATGGTATTGCCTCTCCATCAGCGTGTCCCGCATAATATGCAATAGATGAATCTTGATCCCATCAATGGGCAGATTCGCCAAGCGGCGATGAGTCTCCAACATCATCTCACGGGTTTCACCGGGCAATCCTAAAATAGTATGCACACATATTTTGATACCTCGTCCTGCTGTCCACTGTACCGCATTCAGGAATTCCTGATAGTTATGACCTCGATTGATGGCTTGCAAGGTATGATCGTGCGCGCTTTGCAGACCATACTCAATCCAGACCTCGCCCCGCGGGGTGTATTCCGCGATCAGCTCTATCTTTTCGCGATCTACGCAGTCCGGCCGAGTACCTATCGATAATCCCACTACCTCCGGAAATCCCCAAACTTGATCGTAGAGCGACCGTAAACACTCAACAGGGGCATGTGTATTGCTATAGGCCTGAAAATATGCGATAAAGCGGGCCGCCTTATGCCTGCGTCCGGCGTTGACTATCCCCTTGGTCAACTGCTCGCGTACCAGTGAGGGGGCCATCCGTGAGTTCGGGCTAAAGCCGACGTTATTGCAGAATGTGCATCCACCCCGTCCACGCGTACCGTCCCGGTTGGGACAAGTGAAACCGGCGTCCAGGGTTATTTTGTGGACCCGGCATCCGTACCTCTGCCGCAGATAGCGCCCGAAAGCGTAGTAACGCGGCCCATGACTATTCGACGCGGACATAAGGCTGGTCATCCCATCCGAAGGGCGTTCACTATCACCCCCACGTCTCTATTTTACTCACTACTAGCAATAATAAACAGGCCCGGTCGTGCCCTTATTTCCCTGACAACTTCGTATACCGTTTAACTGCTCATCCCCGCCCGTATGATAAATTCTGTTTCATCGATCACTTCCACCCCAAAATCGCGGGCTTTATCCAGCTTACTTCCCGGGTTTTTTCCGGCTACCACGAAGGCCGTTTTGCCGCTGACCGATCCAGCCGTTCTGCCACCCCGCGACTTAATCAAATCCTCGGCTTCCTGGCGGCTGAAACGCTCCAAAGTACCAGTCACAACGATAGTCTTGTCGAAAAAGTACCGGTACTCCGCCGATCGGTTTCTCTTCGGTTCAGTCCGATTCACGCCTATTGATCGGAGATGCTCGATCGTCCGCTTGCCACCCTTGCCATGCATGAATTCGATAATGCTGGTCGCCACCTCCGGCCCGATCCCCTCGATCTCCTGTAACTCCTCCGCGTCGGCGGCCAGCAAGGCATCCATCGACCCGAAACGCTCCGCCAGAAGCTCGGCGGTATTGACCCCGACGTGCTGGATGTTCAACGCCGCCAGCAGCCGGGACAAGGGGTTCCCCTTGCTCTTTTCGATGGCCGCCAGCAGATTATCCGCACTCTTGGGCCCCATCCGCTCCAGGGCAACCAACTCTTCCCGCCGGTCCTTCAGGCAATACAAATCGGCGAACTCCGTCACCAGCCCGCTATCCACCAATTGCTCGGCCAAAGCCGTACCCACCCCCTCGATATCCATCTGGTCCCGCCCGCAGAAATAACGCAGCCGTTCCTTGATCTGGGCCGGACAGGCCGGACTCACGCACCGCAGAAACACCCCGCCCTCGTCGCGAACCGTCTTACTCGAACATACCGGACACTGCTCCGGCGGCATGATCGGCCGGGTATCCTTTGGCCGGTCTTTTTCATCCACTTCCACGACCTGCGGGATGATCTCGCCGGCCTTCTCCACGTATACGAAATCGCCGACCCGAACGCCCAGGCGCTCGATCTGGTCGAAATTGTGCAGCGACGCGCTCTTGACCGTGGTGCCGGCCAGCAATACCGGTTCGAGGTTGGCCACCGGCGTGATCGTCCCCAGCTTGCCCACCTGGAAACGCACCGAGTGCAGCCTCGTCCGGGCCCTCTCCGCCGCGAATTTATACGCAATACACCATCGCGGCGATCGGCTGGTAACTCCGAGCTTCCGACGCTGATCGATACAGTCAACCTTGACCACCACCCCGTCCGTAGCATAGGCCATGGCATGGCGTTTCTTGTCCCAGGCATGAATCTCGCGAACCACCGCGTCGATATCCTCGACCCGTTTAATATGCGGATTGGTCGGAATCCCCCAGGCCTTGAACCGCTGGAACAAATCCCAATGGCTCTCGACCGACAACGGCTCGATCCGGCCGAAACCGTGGGCCATGAACGACAGTCGTCGCTGGGCCACGATCCGAGAGTCGAGTTGCTTGAGCGTGCCGGCCGTCGCGTTACGCGGGTTGGCGAAGGTCGGCTCGCCGGCCGCCTCGCGCTGCTTGTTGTACTTCTCGAAGTCCGCCGTCGGCCAGAAGACCTCGCCGCGGACCTCCACCACCTCCGGAATTTTACCGCTGAATAAATCCCCCCCCGCCTTCAAGCGTAAGGGAATCGCCCGGATCGTCCGGGCGTTCTGGGTGATGTCGTCGCCCCGCTCCCCGTCTCCCCGGGTCGCGGCCAGAACCAGTTGCCCCTCCTCGTACCGCAGCGAAATCGCCACCCCGTCGATCTTCGGATCGAGTACGTAGGTATACCGCTCGCCGCTCAACCCCTTGGCCACCCGGCGATCAAATTCCCGTAACTCGCCCTCGTTGTAGGTGTTGTCGATGGAAAGCATCGGCACCGCATGGGTCACCTGGGCGAAACCCTCGAGAGGCTGTCCCCCCACCCGTTGCGTCGGCGACTCCGGGGTTACCAGGTCGGGATACTGCGTCTCCAAGTCGAGCAGTTGCCGGTACAGCTTGTCATAGTGCTGATCGGATATCTCCGGCTCCGCCAGAACATAGTACAGATAGTCGTGCCGGCTGATCTGCTCGCGCAGCTCGGCAATTGTCTTCTCGGCTTCCCGTAGATTCATATCATGATCCTGCGGTCGTCAGGATGAATGGTCGTCGCTCCCGTTCGTAAGGCCGGCCTCATGCAGAACTTCCTCATACACATCATACGCCCGATCATCGAACAACACGAAGATAACCTGCTCAATTTCGGGATGCTCCCTGATGAAAGCGACGACCTCGTCCCGCGCAATCCTGGCGGCGTCCCGAATCGGGTAGCCGTAGATGCCGCAACTTATTGCCGGAAAAGCCACGGATTTGCAGCCGTTCTCGACGGCCAGCCTCAGGGCGGTGCGGTAACAGCCGGCCAGCAAGTCCGGCTCGCCGTGCAGACCGTCACGATAGACCGGACCGACGGCATGGATGACATGCCTGGCCGGCAACTTGTATCCGCAGGTGATCCGGGCCGAGCCGGTCGGGCAGCCGCCCAGCGTGCGACACTCGGCCAGCAGATCGGGCCCGGCCGCCCGATGAATCGCCCCGTCCACCCCCCCACCGCCCAACAACGACGTATTCGCCGCGTTGACGATCGCATCTGCCTCCACGCGGGTAATGTCGCCCTTTCGCAACCGTATTCGCTCGTGAACGGATGGGTTCATGAAAGTACTATATAAGCCCTGCGTACAAAGCGTCAACGAACGTCACCGTGGATAAACGCATGTGTATCCCCATTAACCTTCACGCCCGGACGACGGTCGCCAGTCGAAAACGCACCATGTTAGCCACCTCTTCCCGCTCGTACTCGGTCAAACCATAGGTGTACCTTTTCATCTGACCAGCAAGCGCCACGTTCATTCCATTCGGGGCCACGTAACGGACCGCTTCCAGTATCAGGCTGGCTATCAGATTGGCATCGATGAACCGGCTCATGACTGACCTCCTCGTATGGCGGGTTATTCCGCTGAGGGAAATTAGTCGTAAGTCCGGTAAACCTTTCAGAACCCGAGGGGTATGCCGGCAACCTGACCAAATGATTCATGCATACTTATAATCAATAGTGACATCATCATATATGCTAATATATCATCAAAAATAATCCCACCTTTCCCCTCCGCTCGCCTTGCCGGATAACCACCCGGAAGTTAATCTTGGGTTTTCACCTGTGTAAGTCATCCTAAGGTCGGCCGCCGCGATGGAGGTGCCCCGCCGACACGACCCGGACCGCAGGAGGTGTTGATCCATGGGCGGATTGTTCGCGGCTGTTTCCCACGACGATTGCGTGCAGGATCTTTTTTACGGCACGGACTACCACTCTCATCTGGGCACGAGGCGGGGCGGCCTGGCCGTCGCCAACACCACCGGCTATACCCGCTTTATCCATAACATCAGTAATGCCCAGTTCCGCTCCAAATTCGAGGACGACATCGGCCGGATGCGCGGGAACCGTGGGATCGGGGTCATCAGCGACTACGAGGACCAGCCGCTGATCATCGGCAGCCACCTGGGCGTGTACGCCATCGTGACCGTCGGTCTGGTGCGTAACACCCACGAACTCGCCCGCCAGGCCCTCGGCCAGCGCCGCCTGCATTTCTCGGAAATGAGCGGCGGCGAGATCAACCCGACGGAACTGATCGCCACTCTTATCAATCAGGAATCTTCGTTCGTCGATGGTATTCGCCGGGTCCAGGAATCCGTCGACGGTTCGTGCTCTCTGCTGCTGCTGACCCACGAGGGCGTCTATGCCGCTCGGGACAAGTACGGCCGTACGCCACTGGTCCTCGGACGCAAGCCAAGGGCCTACGCGGTCACCCTGGAAACCTGTGCCCTGCCCAACCTCGGATACGAGGTAGACCGGTTCCTCGGGCCGGGCGAGATCGTGCGGGTCACGGAGGACGGCATCGAGCAGAAGCATGCACCGGGATCCCGGATGCAGATTTGCACGTTCCTCTGGGTATATTACGGCTACCCGGCATCGAGCTACGAAAACATTAACGTTGAGGCCGCCCGCAACCGTTGCGGGGCCGCCCTGGCCCGTAAGGACAACGTCGAGGTCGATCTTGTCGCCGGTATCCCCGATTCGGGAACCGGTCACGCCATCGGCTACGCCAACCAGGCCGGCGTACCCTTGCAACGGCCGTTCGTTAAGTATACGCCCACCTGGCCGCGCAGCTTCATGCCCCAGGACCAATCCATGCGCAACCTCGTGGCGGGCATGAAACTTATCCCGATCCGCGATCTGATCCAAGGCCGAAGGCTGTTGTTCTGCGAGGACTCGATCGTCCGCGGCACGCAACTCCGCAAGACCATCCGCGAGCTTTTCGAATACGGGGCGAAGGAAATTCACATGCGTCCGGCCTGCCCGCCGCTGGTGTACGGCTGCAAGTTCCTGAACTTTTCGCGCTCCAAGTCGGAACTGGACCTGGCCGCCCGCAAGGCGATCAAGGAGCTGGACGGCCGCAGCCCCTGCCTGAGCGAATACGCCGAATGCGGCAGCGGCAAGTACTGCGCCATGGTCGAGCGCATCCGTGAACAGCTCGGCCTGACCTCACTCAAATATCAGACTCTCGAGGATATGGTGGCCGCCATCGGCCTGCCGATGGAGAAGCTCTGCACC
Source organism: Phycisphaerales bacterium (assembly GCA_012729595.1). Classification (GTDB taxonomy): domain Bacteria; phylum Planctomycetota; class Phycisphaerae; order UBA1845; family PWPN01; genus JAAYCU01. The sequence continues at coordinate 6,999 of JAAYCU010000400.1, read as the reverse complement.
TATTGCTGGAACGGGGTCGATAACCGCGAATTCCGCTTGGAGCAGGAACCGAAAATACCCGCCGGTCTTTCCCGAACCGCGCGGAATCGACTCATCATGCCCCCCCTTCGCGGCCCGGGGCGCCCCCCACGCCTCAAAAAAGAACCCCTTTAGCCATCAAACCCTGGGCGCCACGACGACATATGGGGACTCCAGTACGGTTCCGGCGACTGCTTCGAAATCCGAATCCGAGGGATATCCTTCAGGCTTAACTGATAGGTTGGAAATCTGCGTATTTCATACGATACTCAGTCAATACAGTTGTGTACGATGTTTTCGGGCCATTACCATATGCCGCCGTTGACTTGAAAGTGAAACCTCATGGATACCCCTTATTATTGTGCGAGTAGACCTTGTTACCGTGGCGAATTGGTGGCTTGTGTAGAAAACGTTTTAAACAATGTGGGTAAACCGCTTCGGCGGGCTTCACCCTCGAATTCGATGCCCGCGAAACTGGCGTGGTCACGGAAGGCACCGAAACCGATGTGGCCCCACTCATAGGTCCGGTCGATGATGCTGAACAACGGCCGGGCATCCTCGCTGAAGGCATTGACATACACCTCGATGCTTCCAGTATTGGCGTCTCGCAGAATATCGATTTTATGCCAGCCTTGTTCCGTAAAAGCCGGCTCCCGCCGGTCAATGAGCGGAATCAGCGACCGGGCCGTGCCGCCCTCCACGCGTACCACCGTGTTGCTCATCTCCCCGCAAACGTTGGCCAGATGAACATAGTAGAAATGGGCATCGTCCCGCCATCCGAAAATAATACACGCGTTGTTACCCTCGTCTCGCGGAGCTGAATCGACCCGTAACCGGCAGGTCAGGGAAAAGGATCGAAATGCATAGGCGTTGAACAGGGAATATTCGCTCGGTCGCTGGGGACCGCGTTGCGGCGGAAGGTCAGGTGGGTAAGCCATCTGCAGAAAACGTCGGTGCCCTTCCACCCCGACGCGCCATAATCCAGGGTTGATGAACGACCAGGAATCGCCCGGGACGGCCATCTCAAAATCGTCGCGGACGTTAACCAGAGAAATGGGTTCCTGTTGTAGCCGGTCGGGACTGGCTGGCCTTTGTTCCTGACAGCCGCCAGTAACAAAGCCAACCAGAAACATACTAATCAACTTATACCGTTTGAATCGAAACATCAGGCCACCTCACCTACCCCGGAAAGACGCAGGGAAACACGCCAACAACTACGACCCTATTTGTACTGGGCACCCGAGCCAGGGTCAAACCGTCCGGTCCGACTCGACCGGTGGCGAGCGAATCGCACATGCTGGTTGCGGGCACCCCATCCATCACCTGCGTAATGGATAAGATTTCCCCGCTCGGCGATACCCTAATATCTTACAGAATAAAGATTTATGTCTCATGATCTTCCTGATAGGGTCGCAACGCGGTAAGAGGGAATGCCCCTCTTGCACACAAATGTATTCATGGCTATATTACCATGAATGCATAATAACCACGGTGGAGGATTCTTGTTATGACGCGTCCGAATATGAAAGTGTACGAGGCCCGAGCCCGGATTATTAAGGCTTTAGCTCATCCCAGCCGGTTATTGATGCTTGATCTGCTCCAGGAAGGCGAGCGCTGCGTGTGCGAACTGACCGAACGGGTCGGGGCGGACCAATCCACGGTCTCTCGGCACCTGGCCGTGCTGAAAAACACCGGTCTGGTCGAGGACCGCAAGGAAGGCGTGATGGTCTATTACCGCCTGCGCTGCAAGTGCCTGCGCGGTTTTTTCAACTGTATCGAAGCAGTGCTTAAGGACAACCTCAAGGTTCAGGCTGAAGCCCTGGCTTTATGAAGAAACCCGTTGCGGCGAGGGTGCCATACGTTTACTTGCGAAGGTTTCCAATGGATACATCACGGATCAGGATATAGCAAAGATGACCCCGGAGTGGAAATCTGAATACAAAAAACTCTTCTGGGGCGTGGTCGTTTTCGCGGCCTGCTTCGCCATGCCGGTGGACTGGCCACGGTTCAGCCGGTCAGTCTTCGAAGCCCTGGCCCTGGTCAAATGGTACGCCCAGGAACACGTATTGCTGTGTCTGATCCCTGCGTTCTTTATCGCCGGAGCGATCTCGGTATTTGTCAGCCAGGCATCGGTGATGAAATACCTCGGTCCCAGAGCCCCCAAGGTGCTTGCTTACGGGGTGGCCTCGGTGAGCGGAACGATTCTGGCGGTCTGCTCGTGTACGGTTTTGCCCCTGTTCGCTGGTATCTGGCGGATGGGGGCGGGCCTTGGGCCGGCCACCGCGTTTCTATACTCCGGGCCAGCAATCAACGTGCTCGCGATCATTCTCACGGCCCGCGTGCTCGGATGGGAAATGGGCGTCGCCCGCGCGGTCGGGGCCGTCGTCTTCAGTGTAGTGATCGGCCTGATCATGCACCTGATCTACCGGAAAGAAGAGACGGCCAAGGCTGATGCCGCGATGGCTATGCCCGAGGCCGATGTTGAGCGGCCGCTGTGGCAGAACGTCGTATACTTCGGGGCTATGGTCGGCATCCTGGTGTTCGCCAACTGGGGACGCCCCGGCGATACCGAGGGATTCTGGCATGCGATCTGGTCAGCAAAATGGCTGGTCACGACTGCCTTCGCGGTAGCTCTGGCCGTCATCCTGGCAGCCTGGTTCGGGATCAAATGGTGGAAACTCGCCCTGGTGGCGGCGGCAACCGTGGTTGCCTGGGGGGTGACGGTGGCCGTCATGAGCAGCGCGGCCCCGACGGAACCGTCGGCCGAGCATCTGCCTTGGGCCGCCCTGGTACCTTTCACGGTCGCGGTCGTCGGCCTGTCAATCATTCTGGCGGGACGTAGCGACGCCTCCGGCGAGTGGTTCAGCCAATCGTGGACGTTCGCCAAGCAGATCACCCCCCTGCTGCTGTTCGGTGTTCTGGTGGCCGGGTTTCTGCTCGGCCGTCCGGGCGAGGAAGGCATGATCCCCAGCCAGTGGGTGGCCCGACTGGTCGGCGGGAATTCGCTCTGGGCCAACCTGTTCGCGGCGGTGGTCGGGGCCTTCATGTACTTCGCGACCTTGACCGAAGTGCCCATCCTGCAAGGGCTTATGGGTTCGGGCATGGGCAAGGGGCCGGCCTTGGCGTTACTGCTGGCTGGACCCGCCCTGAGTCTGCCCAACATGCTGGTCATCCGCAGCATCATGGGCACGCGGAAAACGGTAGTGTTTATTTCGCTGGTCGTGGTGATGGCCACGATCTCGGGGATGATCTTCGGGGCGATCTCGTAGGAGAAGAATCCGTGACGGCCGCGCTGAATGGATAGTAAAAAGGGTTAACGCAAGGAGATCGAAGATGAAAATCGAGATTCTGGGTACGGGTTGTCCGAAATGCCAGGCCCTGGCCGACAACGCCAAGGCCGCCGCCGACAAAATGGGTGTTCCTTACGAACTTACCAAGGTGACCCAGATCAACGACATCATCGGCCGTGGAGTCATGATGACCCCCGCACTGGTGATCGACGGAGAGGTTAAGGTCTCCGGCCAAGTGGCCACCGAGGCGGAGATTACCACTCTGCTCGGTAATGCGGCGTCGAAGGAGTCGTGATCGGTCCGAGGTGAAAGCCGTTTCGGGAGGATATGTTTCATGTGCCCTTGTCACCCTGAGGACAACCAGATAACCCTCGCCCTGCTGGCGGCCGTGGGAATTCTGTTGGCCGTTACCGTTCTCCGTCGTTTCTGGCCCGCGATGAACGGTGGGTTGCGTATGTTGACCGTGGGAGGAATCGTTTTACTGACCGGAGCAGGGTTCACTTTTTACCGAGGAAACGAGCACCCGACAGCCTGCCCGCATCATCCCGCGGCCGCCTCCACGCGGGAAGAGGGAATCGCTCCACGGTGCTGCGCGGTGGCCACCGTTTCTATACCCCCTGCTCCGGCCGAAAAGGAAGGTGCCGTCCAGCCGTCGGGGCCCGGCGTCATTGCCTATTATTTCCATCGTACCGTGCGTTGCCCATCCTGCTTGATGATCGAGGAGCTTTCCAGGCAGGCGATCGAGACAGGGTTTGTACCCGCCCTGGCTGACGGACAACTCGCCTGGCGTGTGATTGATATTGAACAAGCCGGCAATAAGCATTTCGTGGAAGATTTTGATTTGACGGAGCCGTCCCTGGTTCTGGTGCATAAGCAACCAGGGCAACCGGCGGTTTGGAAAATTCTCGATGCGACCTGGGATCATCTGGATGACCCGGCCGCCTTGCAACGGTATGTGCAAACGGAACTGGAACGGTTCATGTATGCGGAGATGCCATAGGGAGGTTTTATGCAAGCCAAGAAAATCATCAGTAAGTTGTTACTGGCCTTCGTCCTGGTCAGCGTCGCTTTTGTTATAGGTAAATCGGTCACGCGGAGTGAAACGCCTCCCGCGTCCGTGGCGGACGCGGGCGCGGTTCCCGCCCAGGACCGGGTGATGGTCTATTACATGCATGCTTCTTTCCGATGCCCGACCTGCAATCGGGCCGAGTCGATGGGTGAGGAACTCCTCCGCGAGGAGTTCGCCGAAGCTCTCCAGGCCAAGCGGCTGCAATGGCAGGCCGTCAACTGGCAGGAGAACGAAGCCCTGGCCCAGCGTTATAACGTCAGCGGGCCCATGCTTGTCGTCGTCAAATACCAGGACGGCCAGGAAGTCGATTTCCGGCGATTGGAACGTACGCTGGTGCTGGTCAACAGCCCTGACGAGTTCAAGAATTACATTCGCCCCGTGATCCAGGAATTATTGGAGAACAAATAATGACCCTCTGGATGGTCTTGGGCTCGGCGCTCTGGTTGGGGATCTTGACTTCAATCAGCCCCTGTCCGCTGGCGACCAACATCGCGGCCATTTCGTTTCTCGGCCGTTCGGTCGGTAACACGCGGCGGGTGCTGCTTTCGGGCCTGTTGTACACTCTTGGCCGAACCGTCGTCTATGTCGGGCTTGGGGCGATTATTCTTCTGGCCTTGCAGGCGGTCACGGACGGCGACGACCCGACCGTCGCCGCTTCCGGAATCTCCCGGTTCCTCCAGAAGTACATGGGCTTCATTCTCGGCCCGGTACTGATCCTGGTGGGCATGATGCTGCTGGGTATGTTGAATTTCACCAGGTCGCTGAACCTGGCGGGACCGGGTCTCCAGGAACGCGTGGCCCGGGGCGGGGCCTTCTGGTCCCTGCCGCTGGGAATTCTGTTCGCCCTGTCTTTTTGTCCGGTCTCGGCTGGGTTGTTCTTCGGTGGGCTGATCGGCCTGTCCGCCCAACATTCCTCGCCGGTCCTGCTACCCACGTTGTACGGCATTGGCACGGCCATACCGGTAATTGTATTCGCTTTCATCATCGCTTTCGCCGGCCAGTATGTGGGACAGGCCTTCAATGCCCTGACCAAAGTCGAACGCGGTTTTCGGATGGTCACCGGTGTGGTGTTCATCATGGCCGGGCTTTACTACACGTTGACGCATATCTACGGAGTCAACTTGTCCTGATCGAAGACCGTTGAAGGAGTGATGAATGAAATCGAACGTGAAAATAGATGCCGGTGTGTGCGGATTTACAACCCGGGCCACTGCAGAAAGCAACGACGACCGACATGTAACCTTTATCGTCAAAACTGATTGCGCGAAGATCGGCCAACTGGGCAGGCTTCTTCAGGAAGGCGGGCCTTTCGACGCTTACCAGGAGATCGATCCCCGAGGAGAAAGTCATTTGATGCAAACGGCGCGTTCGACGTTGACCGGCTGTTGCGCCGGCTGCGTGGTACCGGTGGGTTTATTTAAGGCCATGCAGGTGGCCGCCGGTCTGGCTCTGCCGAAGGATATCGCCGTCCGGTTGCTCAAGGAATAAAATCGCTTCGCGAGGTTGCGGATACCGCCGGCTGAAGGGCCATGATTATTGTACTGAATCTGTTTGACATTGTTTCCGGCAAGGAGGCGATTTACGCCGAGTATCTGCGTCGGGTGGGTCCGATTCTGGAGCGGCATCACGCCCGCGTTTTATTCTATGGCAGGACGCGGGCAAGGTTCTTGGGATCCTGTAGCCAGGAATACTGCGGCCTCATCGCCTATGAGGATCCGATGGACCTGGCCCGTTTCTCGCGCGACCTGGAGTTCATCGAGATCAAAAGAATGAGAGACGGTTCAACGCAAAACTATGTTCTGACGGTCGTGGAGGAAATCGGCCTTGCCGATGCGATTCTTGAATTTGATGATGAGTATCATGATTCTCGCCGAGACGGGCGGGTTGGTGAAAGTATCGAAGGGAGTTGAAAGTGAAATGGATCAACAGACTGCTTGTCGTGTTTGCGATTGGATTGTCGGCTTTGGGTATTTATCTTTGCGTTCAATTGACGGCTCAGCACTTGACTAAAAACGTCAACAGCTCATGGCTGGGCGCCTTGTGTGGCAAAGGATCGATGGACTGTGACAAGGTTCTTAACAGCCGATGGGCGGTGTTTCCACCCAAGCCTCAAACCCCACAACCGAATTCGCTGGTTGGCGGCACTTGGAGGGGAGACACCCTGGCGGCCTCCTCGAAAACACATTTTGCGATACCGGTAAGCTATTTAGGCTTGCTTTACTTTGTATTCCTGACAACTTGGTTCCTAGGTGTCGGCCGGCCGAATGAGTACGGGCGGTTTTGGCATCTCTTGCCCTTGCTGCTCGTTTTTGTGGGCTGCCTCGGTTCCGCCGGGTTTATATTTCTCATGGCCCGCACCGTAAAAGCCTGGTGCCCCGGTTGTATGATGATCCATGCTATCAACTGCGTACTGTTAATCATTTTGCTGCTCATGTGGCCGCGTCGGCGGCTTGAGTACGTGGCGTCGAATCTACAGGTGGCAACCCCCCGGACAACAGATCCGACCGTGGCCCATCCTACTCCGCGTTTGGCTCTGATCGTTCTTGGATTGGTGGTAGCGCTGTGGACGGTATGCGTGGTTGCCGCGGTGGCGCGAGCCCAAGCCAGCAAGGCCGCGATATT
>JAAYCU010000399.1 GCA_012729595.1 Phycisphaerales bacterium | reverse complement strand
GCCTCCTTGCATAACTTGGGTTGATCCTTGAACCTACCCATTTATACGCAAAACCAAGGGCATTTCGAGTACTTTTTTCAAAAGAATGCGCGAAAATCCTTCGCGCTACGCTTGATCAGGGACTAGCGTACTTCAAGGTCATCCATAAGGAGCGGTAGTTGTCGCATTCATTGTCTTGTTTTCGGGTACTCTATGTATTCCTTGGATGTGTCGGGTTGATATTATCGGCCTCAGGGGTGGGATGTGAACGCGCCACAATCCCTCTGGAAGATTCAGAGGATTCGACGAGCGACGATGACCTGAAACCCGACCGACTGGATCGGATGGAAACGGACCTAGTACTAGTTCGAGGACACGCTTTTGAAGTCTGGCTGGCCCGCACCCCCGCGCAATTGCAGCGAGGATTGATGCGGGTTCCCGCCGAGCGGATGGTCCCACCCCCCGGAGTGGCCGGGCGGGGGATGTTGTTTATTTTTCCCTCCGAGCGACCGCTGTCATTCTGGATGTATAACACGATTATTCCTCTGGACATCGCCTATATACGAGGCGACGGGGTGATTGTAAGCACCTATACGATGGCCCCTCTGGAAACCCAGCCCTATCCCTCGGGCGAACCGGCCCTTTATGCCCTGGAGGTACCGGCTGGCTTGTTCGAGAAATTGGATATCAAGCCGGGCGACAAGGTTGAAATTCCCCAATCGGTTCTCAAGAGCACGCCTTGAACAGTCGAAACTTCCTACGGATACAGGAATTGTAAGCCTCGTCCTTATACTGTGTTGGGGAGTACTCAAGCTGTCACGATTATCGGTACAGGATGTGCGTGCTGCAAAAAGGACTTTGCGCCTTTTGGTGGTTGGGCCGGATTCCATGCTTCCCGATCCGATCCGCGAATCACTGGCGGAACGCGCTCTGGAAGTACTGTGCGTACCCACCCAGCGGCAGGCCCGCGATCCGGCGTTGTTGAGCGGAGTTGATGCGGTACTGCTATGTTCGGCACATTCCGAGGATGGTCTGGCCACCGCCACTGGTGAGCAGCAGCTTTTAGCAGACGCTCTGATTACCCAGAGATTAACGGGGATCGTGCTTTCGCCAAATACCACAGAGACGGACTCCGGGGCGGCCGACGCTCTGGTGTTTGTATCACCGGACATCTCCGTGGACGAGCTATGGGGGCGTCTGGCGACCGTACAACACTATCGTCCGTTGCTGGCACGCATGGATCAGCAAGTCGCGGTTATGCAGCGACTGGGCAAGAAGCTGAACCAGCAGTTTGTCGAGGTGGATCAGGAATTACGCCTGGCCAGCCGGTTGCAGCGGGATTTTCTTCCGAAGAAACTGCCTCGGGTTAACGACATCAATTTCGCTGCCGTTTATCGTCCGGCCACCTGGGTTTCGGGGGACGTATACGACGTGCGGCGGCTGGATGAGTCCCATGTGGGCTTTCTGGTAGCCGACGCGGTGGGACACGGCGTGGCCGCCGGCCTCTTGACCATGTTCATCAAGCATTCGGTCGTAGGCAAGCGAATTTTCGATGATGGCTATACCCTGGTACCGCCCAGCGAGGTATTGAACGTCCTCAACCGTGACCTGGCGAACCAGGATCTTCCAAATTGCCAGTTTGTTACCGCCTGTTATGGGATAATCGATACCCGGACCAACGAGATAGTTTTCGCTCGTGGTGGGCATCCGCATCCCATTCATGTCAGCGCGGACGGACACTGTGCTGAAATTCATACCGTGGGCGGCCTGCTTGGAGTATTCAATGATGAAGCATTTCCCAGTGCACGGCTGATTCTGGAACCGGGCGAGAAGCTAATCATCTACAGCGACGGCATGGAGGATATCATTCTGGATCGCGATCCGGCCGGAACCGCCCCAACAATGTTCACCGACGCCTTCCAGAAACTTGTACGCAGACCGGCCGAAGCATGCGCCTCGGGACTGGCCGCCCATCTCGATCATCGCGAGGGGTCACTCCAGCCTGCTGACGACCAAACCTGTATCGTCATCGAAAATGCCGTCAACCTGACATAATATCGCACTGTCATTATTGGCCTTTTTCGATCTCGCGATTATCGCCCAGCCTCCAAATAAGCTCAACCGCCTCGCCGATCCCGGTGGCGACCAGAGCCTCCTTGGGCATCAGCTCCCGATGTTTCTTTCCGTGGCCCGTTAGAACATAAATACCTTGGGAACCCGCATTAGTCGCCAGCGCCACATCATGAGGATGGTCGCCGATCACGAAAGATCGTCGCAAATCGATACCGTGATCCTGGGCCGCCTGCCGTAGGAAATATGGGTTGGGTTGGGTTGGATGCAAAGACAACCGTCGCCACGCTCGTGGGGGCATACGTAGGTGGCCACTATACGCACACCTGCTTCGGCCAAATGTCTGACAACATAGGCGTTCACGAATTCCACATCCTGAATTGACATCACCCCCCTGGCGACACCAGGCTGATGGGTAACGATGAAGAGATCATACTCATCCCGTAACCTTTGCAAGGAAGCTATTGTGTCTGGGAATAATACGACCTGCGATGGATCAGATACATCGCCTCGATCCTCAATAATAGTACCGTCGCGATCCAGGAACACTGCCGGCCGTAGTGCTCTTCCGACCCGACTCATACGGGTTTCCCGAGAAGATCATCGAAATCCGCCACCGAGCCATCGGCAAGACAGCATTCGATAATTCTACGGCCCAGTGCGGACAAATCCGGCTCCAGGTACGGAGTGAGGTACTGATGGAAAAAGTCTCGGAGAATCGCCGCCCCTTTATCATAGCCCTCTTCTCCGACTTCCGGCTGGGTGTGTACTTCTAAAAACCATGAGCTCACCCGGGTTCCCTCGATCCGCATGGCACGTATGGCATAACCCAGCAATGGGCAACGGGCGGGAGCGATCTGGTCATCCTTGAATTTGGCACTCCCCCGTCGCGCAAGGTAGTCACGGGCCAACCATTGCGGCATGAAGCCGACCTCCCAGGCCCCTATATGCTGGTTAGGTACCAGAATGTAGCGCGTACGCGGTGTTTGCTGAATCTGGTCCAGCAACAAGTTCGCCTGATTCACCATGCGCCCCGCGGCAAAGGGCCAATAGCTCCCCACCCCTTCGCTGCTCATCTGCTCCGTTTCCACGATGCTCGGGTTGGCATAACCCCGGGGCGCTACCAGTCGCCACAGCCAGGCCAGAGCCGGCGGCAGTACATGAAATAAACCGATAATTCCGTAACTGGGATTCTCCAGAGTACAGGGCGGCGTACGGATACCGAAGCTCCTAACGTCGACGCTCACCGGCTCGTTGACAATATCCGGAACCACTGCACGCGGGATAATTACTCGGGGATTGGGGCAGCGAACCCCCGGTTGATCCTCGATATGCTCCCAAATCAAGGCACGACTACCGGGTACCGAATCGATGTTTAGAAAAAGCAAGGGTCGAGTCGGCTGGGCCGTGAGTTTTTCCAACTCCGGATCCGTCCCATATTCGCGGATATGGTTGACCCGTACAAACCAGCCTTCCTCAGCATCCACAATCCATAATCGACCGTCGTCCTTCTGGATCGCGGTATGGCACAGAGCAATATCATCACAGACGGGATGCAAATCGCAGGTCCGAGGGATTTCCACATAACGCTTTTCGCCGGTTATCAGGTTAGTTCCTTTGAGCAACTGCCCGTCCGGCATTCGATGCGGCTGCTCCAGCATTTCACTCTTACCACCCCCGCTCGCTCCTTCGTGCATGATCATAACCACGTTATCGTAAGGCGTAACGACTTGCACGCCGGAACAATGCGCCGCAACCCAGCCTTGCTTCTCCCCCAATTGGATCAGCGAACCATAAACGCCCTTCTTTGCGCTGGGACCGGGATACAGGTTGTAGGCAAACATCTCGTATACCGCATCCCTGCGATTATGGACCACGACCTGCTTGCCGCCAAAGAATGTGTGGCGAAATAATGGCGCCACATAAATAATGACACTTGGAGAAAAGTCGGGGGGGATCTCGTTAAGCGGTAGAATCCCTTGGAGGAGAGCAAGTCCCAATGGGAAAAAGGCCGCGCTGGCCGGGGCAACCGCCAGAGCCTCGGCCCCCAACTTCTCCCAACCGGTACGGAACGCAAAGATCGCCAGTTCCTGCTGCCCAAGCCAATCCAGCGACTGCTGTCGCAAGTCTGTGAACGGACAGCCGTACTGACCCGCAAAACGTGGCTTGTCGGTAGGTAGATCGTCGGCGACAACCATGGTGTCCGGATCACGACGCCGCATATAAGGTTCGATGTAGTTAACCACAATGCCGTTGCGAGCCCGGGCCACCTCAGCTTCGACGAATCGCTTGCCATCGGGTAAATCGAAAGCCACTTCCAGGAACTCACCATCCGGTCCGCCACAGGCCAGATCAAATAATTCTTCGGTCTGGCCCGCGACATGTACACGGGGTGATAAGCTCAATACACGTTGTAACTCCGGAGGAGGATTAAAAACACTCCACAACGGATCTTTTGCGGCCATTTCAGTTGTCTCCAAGAACCTTCTTCTACCCTTAGATTCCGTCCTGGTTTCAGAATCGGAATATGGTTAATGCGCACCCGCAGACAGACGGCCGGGATACCCGTTTGGAGGCATGCCGCCAAAAATCGAATCACGTTCATGCGGTCAGGGTAATACCTACTCAGGTAATGCGCACACGACGTGTGTATTGTCAGACATGTCGACGAACTAGTCAAGGACAAGAAATTGTAAATGCGACGAACCGACGAACGGATAACCATCGGCCACGGGCCGATAAAACAATCGCCATTGGGTGGGGCAGGTCCTCCGAGATCACTCCCGGGTTCCTCGAAAAACACGTCCGGGGAACCGCCACCGACCGCAAACTTGCCGAACTCCGCGGATAGCCACCATACGGAAATCCCCATGGCCATCCCGCTCAATAATGGATAGGGTTGGGGCGTTGCATGGACACCCTATGAGCTCAAAAGGAAGAATACGAATATTACCCCCCACCTGTACTGTGAAATGTGGGCCACCGTAAGCATGTTCTCACTCATCAGTGGAGGAGGCGGCTCGCCCGGCTCGTCACCCTGAATAGCGAGCGGGTATATGGCAACCTGTTCTTGATCTGAACCGGATCAATCCTCCGGCAACGGCTGCCCCTTGGTCTCCGGCGCCCAGATCAACACGACCAACCCGACGATATAGATGAAAATCATCAGGAACGAACCGTAGCGGATGGCCCGCTCGGCGTCACCCACGGCCGAAGGAAGAAAAGGCAAGGCAAGTGTGCCGGCCATGAACATCTCCTTGCTCCGGGCCTTGAACGAGGGCACCAAGGCGGCCAGAAACCGTCCGACGTTATAGCCGAGACCCGTACCCGTCGAACGCAGCCGCGTGGGGAATAACTCGGGGAAATAGATGGCATATCCCCCGAACGGCCCGAGAGTCACGAAGCCGACCAGCGGAGCCAGCAGATAGGCTTCCCAGATCGTATTAGCAAACAGAAACGTGTAGGCCACTACAACGAAAGCGATTACAAAGAAAAACGCAAACGCCGGCCTACGCCCCATCCGCAGGGATAATATCGTATATGCGCTGATCCCGAAAAAAGCCCCCAACTGTTGCAGAAAAAACGCCTTGGAGACAAACCCCTCCGCTCTTTCCGGGGAATAATCCCGGGCAATCATACGGTTGAGCTCCGGGGTAAAGAAACCAACACCCCAGAGGCCCCCGACACCAACTACTCCGAGCAGAAGAGCAATGACCGCCCTATGACGCCAGCGGGCGTCCTGGAGGATCCCGCCATAGGCGGCGAGCTTCTGCGTCGTACCCGCGGCCCGCTCGGCAAGCCATTTACGCCGGGCTTCCTTCCATTTTTCTGGTTCGTTGAGTTTGAGGAAAACCAGAAGGGCGACGACCAGCGGAAACGCCCCAAAGGCAAACAGCCACCGCCACCCAAGCAAAGGCAAAACCAGCATGGCCAGGACGGCCGCCAGCATGTTGCCGCCGGCGGACATGGCCTGCATGGCCCCGAGAGCGGCCGGCCTCGACCGGTCCGGCATGGTCTCGGCAACCAGGGCCGCCCCGGCAGCAAACTCTCCACCAACGCCGAGGGCGGCCAAAAAACGAAATACGTTGAACTGTAATTCAGTCTGGGCCAGTCCGTTCAATGCCGTAAAAAGAGCATAAATGATAATGGTCAGGCCCATCGTTTTGGCCCGCCCCAATGCATCGCCCACCCAGCCGAAGATTAATCCGCCGAGGGCCCAACCCATCACGAAAATAAAGGTGGCATCATCGCCGGCCTTGTCCGCCCGGGCCTTGGCCAGTTCAAAGCCGATATGCCCGGCCAGTGCCCCTCTGTCTATCACCCTGTCCGGGTTATCCGCCAAATGCTGGTCCGCCATTTCCCTGGAGAGCACCCTCTTATCCACGAGGGTTTGTAACTCTGCCGGCCCAAAGGACTCATACATAATCCGCTCATCGGCCAGCTTATGCTCTCCCCGTTCGACCCATGCCGGCCAGAGCACGTGCCGACCGATCACCGTCGCCACCTCCTTGCGGCTGGCGTAGGATTTCGTTGCGCCCCGCGAGTCGGTGAGCAGGGCAGCTTTTTCCTCGGGACTCAATGTGCCCGCTGCGACCAGCACGTCAAGGTCGGTGGCCGTATAGCGGCGCAAAGGTTTTTCGCCGAGCTGCTCCAGGCCGGGAACAACCGGATCATTGTTCAGAATTTGCTGCATGGCCGGCCCGCGTCCCAGGGTGAAAAAATGCTGGCTCATCGTGCAGAACATCCAGCCCATGACGGCCATCATCAACACCCACCAGTGATAGCGGGTCAGTCCGCGATACCAGGGTTGCTGATCCGAGGCCAGTTGGGGCTTGGTATCCATCATTTATGCGGTCCTCGTTTATGGGGGTTCCGGCAACTAGGCCGCGCTGCTGGTCGGTCGGTTACCCGACACAACGATGAATTCCGGGAATGGTAACGAAAAGCCCCCCCGCCGTCCATGCTTAACTGTGCCGGGCTTGTCGTTGCATTCAGCAATCCGGTCGGGGATAATCCTGCTTTAATTGCTTGCGCCGCAAGTAGCCACCCTGCCCGAACACGCTAAGGAGCCTGGCCGTGAAAACCGGATATGCTATACCGTACGTATCGGTCTCGATATGTCTGATTGCGCTCGCCCTGCTCGCCGGTTGCGAGCCGGTTGCGTACAAGATCACCCCTGTCCCCGTCGACAAATCATTGGAGGAGGAGGTTCTGATCGACGAAGGCGGCTGGTCTCCGGCCAAGATTGTGCTAGTCGATGTGGACGGGATGCTTTTTAACCACACGAAGCCGTCCCTCTTCGCTGAAGGTGAGAACCCGGTATCTTTATTCGTTGAGAAACTGGACAAAGCCGCAAAGGATAGCCAGGCTCAGGCGTTGCTGCTCCGCATCAATTCCCCCGGTGGCAGCGTGACAGCCAGCGACCTGATGCACTCGGAAGTGATGCACTTTAAGCGGCGCACAGGCGGGCAACGTCCCGTGGTGGCCGTCCTTATGGATGTCGCCGCCAGCGGCGGTTATTACGTAGCCTGCGCCGCTGATGAGATCGTCGCCAGCCCCACCACTGTTACCGGCAGTGTCGGTGTCTTAATGCAAATGATCAACTTCTCCGGAACCATGTCCCGTATCGGAATAAGCGCAGATGCAATCACTTCCGGCCCGATGAAGGATGCCGGCTCGCCTCTTCGGGAAATGAAACCGGAGGAGCGCGAGATTTTCCAGAACCTTGTTAACGAGTTTTATGATCGCTTCGTGCAGGTTGTCGCTACGGGAAGGCCGAACTTGGATGAAAAACAGGTGCGTGACATCGCCGACGGACGGGTCTGGTCAGCTCCACAGGCTTTAGAACTGGGAATAATTGATCGAATCGGAACCCTGCGCGACGCACTCGTTGACTTGAAAAGCAAAATCGGCGCCAATCGAGTTCGTGTCGTTACCTACAAACGCCCCCTGGGATGGAAACCCAACATTTACGCTCAGCATCCCACCGGCCCAACCCAGTTCAACATGATCAACCTCGACCTGCGGGCCGACTGGATGCATCCCCAACCGCAATTCCTGTACCTGTGGGATCCTCGACCGTAGTTGGGCGATAAAACAACATGCGTATCGAGGCCACGCCTCCATACCCACCCATCCCGAGACGGAAAGGATCCTGATCGGGGGTGGGACGGTGGTTGGTGGAGTCCTATCGTAAAATACTGTGCCTCTCACCGCTTTCGACGGATTGTTGATTCGGTAAACGTATATCATCTACCCCGGATTGGGCCTGCCGAATAAGCCCTAAACACCAGCAGCAGGAAAAAATCAACGCCAGGGATAACATAGCCCGACGCCAAATCATAAAACGCTCCCTATCTATTCCAATATAAAGTCACGCACGAACTCCAAGCCCTCTGATTAGGGCTTATCGGCCAATGGGGTAGATTCCCTACAATTTTACTATAACTTACTCCCCTGTCCACCGGCCATGGATCCCCCTTCAGGCGAGCAACCGCCATCAGCTCGATCCCACTGTAATCGCTATTAGCGAGATCAAGGCTGAATACCCGACTACTAATCAGGGAGATTAATCCATCCAAGATTAGTCGACAAGCCCTTGGGTTTAGGCCCTTACACCGAAACTTCTCTGCGTTTTGCGCGCATGTTATCCGGTATCAAGCGGCCGGTCGAGCAAGGGCTTGGGGATAGTGATCATCATGAATCGCCAGGATAGCGGACATCATCGCG
>JAAYCU010000398.1 GCA_012729595.1 Phycisphaerales bacterium | reverse complement strand
GGTTGGCGATGTGCTGGCGACTGCCCCGCTTCTCATCGCAGGCGAGCACGACCCTCTCCCGTAAATCCATTGAGTAGGTCATGCATATATATCGGCAAATGATACGCTATTTCGTGAAATGCTCTAAGGCAAACAATTCTTATCGGCGCGATCGTGGGAGGGGTAGTTGGAGTAGTTGGGGCATTTATTTGTCTTCAAGTGCTGGCGATTATATCGCGGTTCCTTCCGAATTCGATAACTTCAATTGTCACGTCGCACATCGGCCTCGTAATGCTGTCTGTAAATACGTTTTGTGGAACGTTTTGGGTAATAGGATTGCCAACTATACTCTTGCGCAAGCGGCGCCGGCGTTTCCTGCGCGAGAAACTCGTCGAAAAGGGCGTGCCGATCTGTATTGAATGCGGCTACGACCTGCGCGGGCAAATCGAACCGCGATGTCCGGAGTGCGGGACGGGGTATGATCCAGACCTGTTGAAACAACCGCCGAGTCTAAGCGAAAAGTTATTCGAATAATGCCAGCCCGAAGCGCGAGCAAGGGACAAGCGAGACAGAGTGACGGAGAGAAGAGGGAATGACCGCATATCAAAACAGTTTCGACAAACTCGGACGGCCGCTGCCGTCCTCGCCCTCGACGGCGAGGATGGAAGCGTCGATCCGCTCGCGAAGACTGCCGGCGGCGCGGTAGAGGGTGAGGATGTTTTCCAATGGAGTGCCAATCTGGATGGCGTGGGTCGGGCCGAGGAAAAGGCCACCTTTAGGGAACAACTCGAGCCGGCGTCGCACTTCCTGCTCGACGTCGGCCGGGGTGCCAAACGGCAACGTGGTCTGCACGCACATCGAGCCGCAGAAATTGAGCCGGTCGCCGTATTTGGCCTGCAAGGCGGCGATGTCCATCTCCGGCGTGGTGGGCTGGACCACGTCCTGGATATCCAGGCCGAGTTCAATCAAACGGGGCAGGAAGGCCTCCACGCAGCCGCACATGTGCATCATCGTTCTGGCCCCGTAGCGATGGGCCATGTCGAAATACTTCCTGAGCCGTGGGGCAAAATGTCGTTCAAAAATAGCCGGGCTGATCATGCGGCCGCGCTGGTTGCCGAGGTCCTCGCCGATATGCACGATGTCGATCAAACCGTCGGCCGCCTGCAGGGCCCGCTCGTGCATCTGATAATAGAACTGGAAACGGGCTTCGAGTATTTCCAGCCCGACCGGGTCGTCGCCGGCCAGGTCGAGCAGCACACGCTCCATACCCCGGGCCCGAGCGATCGAGTTGATGAAATCCATGTCCCCCGCGGTGCCAAAGCAGATCGTGTACTGGCCGTCGATGGCCGTGCATTGGTCCTTGATCGTCGAGTAGTCGAACAAGTCGGCTGACGGGAAATGCGCTCGATCCAGTTGATCGAGGGTGTCAACCTCGGCAAACGGCAGATAGACCGCCTCCAGATAGCGGCCGCCCTCGTATTCCTGGTATTTGTAGCGCTCGCCCCAATAGCCCTCGAAGCTTCCGTCGGGAAAGGTACGCAGTTCCGGCCCCTTATAGACGGCCTCCACGTAACGAAAATCGTCACCGAGCACGCGAAGCAACTGCTCCATGTTGCTCAGGCCGAAATGGTCCATGATCACCCGGTTAACTTCCGGCGTCCCTTCGTGCTTGACGGGGATCCGGTCGTACCCCTTGCGATCCAGAGCGGCGCGAACGCGTTCACGCGAGTTCATGTTGTTCACCCATTATCTTGCCCCGGCCGCCTCGCCCGAGCGGCCGTTGCACGGGTCAATTGCCGTCCCTTGACACGATCGGACGCAGGTACAGATTGCGATATTCCACCGGCCCATGGTCGCCCTGCAACAGGATAGGACCGGGCAGATGCTCTTCCTCGTCCATAGCTCCGCCGGTCGGCCCGGGAAGGATAAAGGCATCGATTACCTTGACTTTGTTGAGAATCACCGTGACTTGGCGACCGACGATTTTCGCTCGCACCGACTGCCATTCTCCGAATTGGGCACTGGCGTTGCTCGAAGGCGCGCACTGCCCGAAAATCGCCCCGTTACTGCTTGTGCTGGGTGGGGTTCCGTAATCGTCAAGCACCTGGATTTCGTACCGTCCGCGCAGATATACCCCACTGTTGCTGCCCTCGAGAATGCGATACTCGTAATAAATCTCGAAGTCCTCGAATTTCGCATCCGTATAAATATCGTTTCCGCGCGTACCCTCCTGCGGAATATTCTTCAGAACACCGTCCTCGACCTTGTAGGAGACGGGTCGGTCGGCGATCCGCCGGTTCCAGCCGGTCAGATCCTTGCCGTTGCACAGACGCAACCAGCCGTCCCCGCTAGGCTGGTGGTCTTCATCCAGAAACCGGACCTTGGCCAGATGGTTATTATTCGCCACCATCCAAGGCGCTATCTGCTGGTCCGTATGCGATACTCTCGCCCCCGGATCCTGGCAAGCCGCCCCAAGCCCCAGAGTAAACACACCGAACAATAAACTTTGATACCGTTTCATATCGGCTCCTTCAAAAATGCGGTTACACCTCGGGCAACTCGTATCCTTTGCGGTATTCCCGGCCCAGATACTCATTAGCCTCTTGGTCTAGTACGGTAAGCTTGCGATCCTTGAAGCAAAGCTCCTTTTCGCGATCCCAGAAGATCTTGTGCTTCGCGAGATACGAAACATTGGCCAGGTGGCAGGCCACCACGATCGGGTAGTGCTCCTCGATCGGGGCAATAGTCGTCTTGCGGGTGCGTACGCAATCGATGAAATCCTGCACATGCGGTTCATAGACCGTCCGGCCCTTGGCCTCGAAATTGGGGGTACGTAATTCATGATTGTCCCGATCCGACCAGTTAACTTCATCGCCCTCGATCCGCCAGCCTGACCGGCTGAGATGCAACATGCCGTTCGTGCCGTAAAAGTCCATCCCGTGCCCACCAGGGACATACCACGGCTTGCCACTGGCCTTGCGCATCGAGAAAGTCTGCACGTAACTGCCGAAATCGTAGACCGTCTGCATCGTATCGGAAGTGTCACGATCGTCTTCCAAAACATAGTGGCCACCCTCGGTGTTGACGGAAACGGGATAGGGCGTCCGCATGACCCATTGAATGATATCCTGCAAATGAACATTCCAGTCGCCAACCATGCCCGCCGCGTAATCAAAATACCAACGCCAACTGCCATGAAAACGGCGGCTGTTAAACGGGCGTAGCGGGGCCGGCCCAAGCCATTCGTTATAATCCACACCGCTTGGCGGTTCGCTGTCCGGCGCATTGCCCATACCCTGTGGTGATTCATTCTCGTATGTGTAGGTATGGGTCATCGTGATCTTGCCGAGCTTGCCCTGCTGGATGAAATCCCGCGCTTCCTGGAAATGCTGCTGACTTCGCTGCAAGGTACCGATCTGAACGACCCGCCCATACTTCTTGGTCGCATCGACCATCCGCCGGCCCTCGCGAATGTTATGGCAGCAGGGCTTTTCGCAATAAATATCCTTGCCGGCCGCGCAGGCATTGAGGAACTGGATCGCGTGCCAGTGGTCCGGCGTGGCGATAATAACGATATCAATATCCTTACGATCGAGAATCCGTTGGTAATGCGGTACTATCTCCGGGGTATGTCCGCCCGCAAGCTCCGCGGACCGCGCGGCCGTCCTCTCGGCCTGCTGCCGATCGATATCGCAAACCGCGGCCACGTCGCATTGCCCGGTTCGCTGCATGCAATCCATGTTATACCGGCCCATACCTCCACAACCAATCACCCCGATCGTGAGACGTTCGTTGGCCTCGGCGGCCCGGGCTTCGCGTAGGAGCGTGTTCATGGTAAGACCGGCAGCTACGGTTCCACCCGTACTCAATAATTCTCGGCGAGTGACATTACGATTCATATTCTAACCTCCCGTGAGTGATGGTTTCTCTGGCCTCTTGCCGTGCTCAAGGCAGCAACAGTTCGTACGCGGCAAAATACAGTATTTCGCCCTTTGGCTCAAGCGCAAGGTCACGGCTCACATACACTGGGAATTGTGGCCTCTTACGATATGCGCGGCCGAGCAGGGCGTTGGCCGGCGGCACCGACGAAGTGTACATCCTGGGCCTGACAACGGGTTTATGTGGTCGTCCCGAAATATGTTGCGTCCCACGCGAATGGAAATGTTCGCCAGATGGCAGGCCATCATCGTCCAGGGCCGTATCCCTGATCGTTGCATAATACAGGCTCAAGCATGCCGTCCTTTTGTGGCAAGACGGCAACTACGCTTGCTTTTCGATCCGGACGGTCACCTGGACCGGCTTGTACAGCGTGTCGAACACGGGGGAGAACTTCGCCAGCTCCTCCAGTTGATCCGCCGTCGCGTCGGCCTTCACTCGCATGGTCACCCGAATCTCCTGATAACCTTTGCGTACCTCGTCACTTAAACCCATGAAGCCGCGTACGTCCAGATCGCCCTCAAGCCGCGATTCGATCTGTTCGATCGCGATTCCCCGGGCTGCGGCATGACAGGTCAGGGTCGTGGTCAGGCAGCCGGCCAGGGCGTGCAGAACATACTCGACCGGGTTAGGAAACCGATCGTCGCCAAACAAAACATCCGGCTCGTCGTTTTCCAGGTGGAACGGCTCCGGATGGTTATATTCCCGGTTCGTCCCGTGAAAATTCCGCAGTTCCGAACAGTTGTGCGAGCCGCCCAGCCATCGGTTGGAGGCCCGAAACTGAAAACGGGCCAGGATCGGATCCTCCTTGAGCCGACCGATAGTTTCCTTGAGTCGTTCCACATCGACACCATTCAACGCTTGTTTCTCTGCTTGTTTCTCTGCTTGTTTCTCTTTGAGCGTGTTCATCATGGAGCTCCTTGTTCGCGCTATACACTCTTATTCTTGCTATCTGTCGTAAATGCTATCGATGCCCGGCCAACGGACTGGAAGGGTGATTATGGAAGGATATCGTATCCCCTTCCCAGACTCCGGCCTAATAGCGCATTATAGACTCGCTTTCGTGCCGCGACGGCGCGGCGTGGAAAGAATATGACTTGAAAAGCACGAAAATGCGGCCACGTATCGTTTCGGAGACGGCGCCCCTGAAACGGTCAGATTTCGAAATCATCCGCCCGGCGAATCGCCTCGAAGAGGGCCTGCATCCCCTCGGGAGTATTGCCCTTCTGCGGCGTCAACTCCGCCCCGACAAAGTGGTCCTGCCCCGTTTCCCGCTGCTTGTCGTGAATGGCCTTGAACACATTGCGGTAGTTGATCTCTCCGGTCCACGGCTCATGCCGGCCGGGGACATCGGCAAACTGGAAATAGCCGATCTCGTCCCAGCACCGCCGGATGTTGTCGATCAGGTTGCCCTCGGATATCTGCTGATGATAGATGTCGAACAGAATCTTGATATGTGGATTGTCCACTGCCTTCATGATGGCATAGGCCTCATCCGAGTACACGCAGAAATAGCCTGGATGATTGACCTTGACGTTCAGCGGCTCGACAACGCCTATCAGACCCGCCTTGGCCAGCAACTCGCCCCCGCGCTTGAGACCCTCGATCACGTTCGCGGTCATTTGTCCGCGCGTCATACCGGGCAGCTCGTTACCCGTGGTAATGGTCACATGCTTATTACCCAGCACCTTGGCCGTCTCGATCGTCGCATGGACTTCCTCGATGAAAGCCACGTGCTCCTTGGAGTTAACCACCCCCGCCCCGGCGTCTACCCCCCGGTTGACTAAGAAGATGCCGTGGGCCAAGCCCAGTTGCTCAAGTTTGTGCGCATACCGGCGCAGCTCGTCCGGCTGTAAGGTCCGGACCAGGTTATTCTCCACCGCCCGGAAGCCCGCGTCGTGGATGCGCTGCATCCAATCCTCCATGGCCGGCAGTTTCATGAACCAGTCCGACTGAATCGCGTATTTGAGTTTGAACCTGGTCTGGGGTGGAGTATTCTCGGCCATAATTGCCTTTCCGCCGGCCAATACGGCCCCACCCATCATAACCGCCGATTTAAGCAAATCTCGTCGATCCATATTGAGCCTCTGATTTTCTATTTTTCTATGTATCTCATGCCCGCCTAACCCGTCACATCAAGGCCTTGGCAAAACCCTAAAAACTCATCATCTCAACGTATTGGGCCAATCGCTGCTCGACATCGCAGCGGGCAAGCTTCTCCAGCCGACGCAGCGAAAAATCCTCAATCACGTACGAGGCGATAATCATTCCGTGGGCCAGGGCCCGCTTGAGCGTGAGCATGCTTATCTCCCCCTGCCGATCGAGATATCCCATCATGCCGCCGGCGAAGCTGTCGCCCGCCCCGGTCGGATCGATTACCTCCGTGGTCGGATAGGCGGGCAGGACGGCAACCGCGTCGGCAGTGACCAGCATCGCTCCGTGCTCGCCCTTCTTGATAACCACGAATTGTGGACCCATCTTGAGCATCTCGCGGCCGGCTAGCACCAGGTTGTTCTGGTCAGTCAGCAGTCGGGCCTCGGCGTCGTTCAATATGGCCCCATGTACCATGCTCAGCGTCTTGATCAGTGCGTCATGTTCCGTCTTGATCCACAAATCACGGGTATCGGCCATGATCAGCCGGGGCGACTTCAACTGGCGGACCAGATCCTGCTGTAAAGCCGGATGCGTGGCGGCCAGAAATACGCAATCACTATCCGCAAACCGCGGCGGGATTGTCGGCCCGGCCTCGGCCAGCACGTTCAGTTGCACGCTGACCGTCTCCGCGTCACTGGTCGGCTGCTCATACTGGCCCGACCAGCGGAAGGTTTGGCTGCCGCGCCGTATTTCCAGACCGGCCAAATCGATCCCCTCGCTCTCCAGAAACGCCCGGAAATCCGCAGGGAAATCCTCGCCGGCCACGCCCACGAAGCGTACCTGGGTAAACAGCTTAGCCGCGAACGAAAAATAGACCGCCGACCCGCCGTAGACATTCTCCACCGAGCCGAACGGTGTCTTCACATCGTCAATTCCGATACTACCCGTCACCAACAAGGACATTATATTCCTTTCACGCTGTCTGAAATCGTTACTTCATTAGACCGGCTTAAGTCTAAGGCGTCATAGACATGCATACAAGTTACGCGCACCATCAAATGGTATCCCCGCGCCCAGAGAGGCTTCGTTTGCGAGCATATTCTGCCGATTTGGCAAATGCCAGGATACCACCCGGGTTTCTAGGGTCGCTAAATTGGGCAAAGACCAGTCGGTGAGTTAGAATCAGGACCGACCGGAGCCGGTCCGGGCAAATGGATGGCGATACCCATGCTTCAGGCGGCAATAGAGATCCAGCGTGACGGGGTTTTCCTTAAGCAGCAAAGGCTTGAGCAGTACCCTTTTGCCATCGGCCGCTCGACGAAAAATCTGTTGGTGCTGGCCGATCCGGTCGTTTCGCGTGAGCATGCCTGCATCGAGCTTCTTGACAATCGGACAGTCCTGGTGGATCGCAGCGGGGGGCGAACCATGGTCAACGGCCGGCCCGTAACCGAGCATTTTCTGATCGATCGGGACCGGATCGAAATCGGGTCGTTTACGTTAGTGTATGTGGCGGATGCCGGGCGACCGGCGGAATCAACGGAGTTGGCCTGGGCGGAGACCTTGCTGGCCCTCTCGCCGGCCGAGTCCGGACTGTATGAGCAGCTTGCGACTCGAGCACGAACCGGATTGCTCGCCGGCCTTGAGGCCCGCGTCTGGGCAGTATCTGACCTGCTGGCCGGGGTGCCGGATCCGCGCGAAGCGATTTCGCGACTCCTGGCCGAGACCATGCAATTGATCGACGCCGACCTGGGGCAAGTCGTATATCCCGGGGCGGGCGACACCGTCACGATCGCGGCGTCCAGTCCGGAAGGCATGGACAGGGACATCCCGCTCAGCGCCACGCTGGTACGCCAGGTATTGGCCACCGGGCAGGCGTTGGCTTGCCTGGACGTGGGCCAGGATCGGCGTTTCCGCATGAGCGAATCGCTGGCCGACGCGGGGGCTCGTAGCGTGCTGGCCGCCCCGCTGGTAATGGCTGGGCGTGTATCCGGGGCGGTTTGCCTGGTACGCGAATCAACCGATCGACCGTTTACAGAGAATGATTTGCATGTGCTCTGCGCGCTCATGCAGCGGGGCGCTGAGGCCCTGCGGCCGATAATCAGCAGCCAACGTGAACCCGGCTCATCGCGATCGATGCAACGGGAGGCCGACCTTCCGTTTCCGCTGGTTTACCGTAGCGGGGTGATGCGCCAGATTACCCGTCAAGTACTCCGGGTCGCTGCTACCGATGCGACCGTGTGCATAACCGGACCAAGCGGCTCAGGCAAGGAATTGATCGCGGCCGCTATTCACTACGGCTCGCTGCGCAGCGGCGGATCATTCATCAAGGTCAATTGTGCGGCCATTCCGGAAAACCTGATCGAGAGCGAACTGTTCGGGCACGAAAAAGGGGCCTTCACCGACGCCCGCGGCATGCTCAAGGGGCGGTTCGAACTGGCTGATGGAGGTACCCTGTTCCTGGACGAAATCGGGGACATGCCCATGGCGGCCCAGACAAAAGTGTTGCGGGCTATCGAAACCCGACACATTGAGCGGGTGGGCGGATCGGAGCCGATCACCGTCGATGTTCGTTTAATCGCGGCTACCCATCGAGACCTTCCAATCATGGTACGCGATGGGCGCTTCCGGGAGGATTTGTGGTATCGACTTGACGTGGTGCGGATCGAGTTGCCGGAGTTAAGGGCTCGTCGCGAGGATGTTCCCTTATTGTTCAGACTATTCGCCGAAGCTTCCGCCGCCGGCCTGAAAGCCCCCCCGGTGCTTCTAAGTGATGGGGCGGTCGCGGTGCTGACGGCGTTTGATTGGCCGGGTAACGTTCGCCAGGTACGAAACTTGGCGGAGCGTCTGACCATTTTTTATGCCGGCCAGGAGATTTCCGGCGAGATGATGCAAGGCATGCTTGCGGGACAGGTCCGTGCAGGGGAACCGGCCGCGGCCCATCTGCCTGCCACGAAGATTGAGCACCAGCCAGCCGAAGACGCACCCCTCCGTTCCCTGGCCGATGCTAGAGCCGACTTTGAGCGGGAATACATCCGTCTGGCTCTGACCAAAACGGGAGGGAATATTACCAGGGCGGCAGAGATACTTGGCTTGGCCCGCGAAAACCTATCCAGGAAAATCAAACAACTCGGGATTGATATCCCAGCCTAAAGACCGGGTTGGCCGTGATGTTGCCATCTCGCTGTGACGTATAAATCACTGCATATCGTGACTAATTAGTCACGCAATGGCCACATGCCCATATCCAGTAAAATTTGTATCATATTATAAATAATAACGATATGAACATATCAGATATTTATAGTTAGCAATTAATCTATGGCATGCTAACTGTATATTAAACTATCGGTTGTCGAAAGACGACTAAATAAGGGCAAAAAAATCGATCCCGATCCAGCCCCGCTCCTAAGATCCGTCGCACGAAACGGTTTTTAGAAGCGGGGTTTTTGTTTACACCTTTTCGGGCGATTATTCGATCCATCCCTTGCTTTCATATGAACAACTGGCGTTAGAATATAGAGGGAGTATAATACCGTAAAGGCCGATTCTGAATGAACTAAGGAGATTATACCATGCCAAGGGTCGCGGTTTGTCTATCCGGTTGTGGTATGTTGGACGGGTCGGAAGTCCATGAGGCGGTACTAACCTTGTTGGCCTTGGATCAAGCCGGGGCGGAGATACTATGCTGCGCTCCGGATATCAGCCAGACAAGCGTCATGAATCACCTGACCGCCAAACCAGCGGATGAAAAGCGCGATGTCTTGGTAGAATCCGCCAGAATCGCTCGGGGTCGAATTAAGAACCTGGCCGAGGTACACGCCAACAACATAGACGCTTTAATATTTCCCGGAGGGCAGGGGTCGGCAAAAAATCTAAGTAGTTTCGCCATTCAGGGGCCTGATTGCCGGGTCAATGCGGACGTTGAACGTCTAATCGGGGAGATGCTGGCAGCGGGTAAACCGATCGGAGCGATTTGTATTGCGCCAGCCATGCTGGCTCGTGTGCTTGGCAAACAGGGAATCAGGGCCCGATTAACCATAGGCTCCTCGGCCCAGACGGCTGCGGCAATCAATGCAATGGGTGGAGAACATATCGAGTGTGCATGTACAGATGCGGTAGCCGACGAAACTCACAGAATAGTATCCACGCCCGCCTACATGCTGGCTAAAGGTCCGGCTGAAATGTACGAAGGCGTGCGAAAGCTTGTGGACCAGATCATGAAGTGGACACAAGGGTAGGCATGGCCACGGACGCTTGGACTGCTCATCGCCGGATCAGGCAAAAACCCGCTTTTTATGTTTTTATAAATCAACCCGAATCCGCCACTTACCGACATCCTGAATAAGGGACATTGTCACCGCCTGCCGCGAGTTGATTGTGTACAACAATCATGATGGCGAGCGACGGCTTCCAGCCCATCTTCGCGAAGCCGCATGAGCCCGCGCCTTTTCAGGCTATCTGACAGGAGACAAAGCCATGCTTCCCGATGCAACCATCCGCCTGGATCACCTAAAAAGATTGACGGATTCGATGGGATTGATGCGCTGCGCTCGCGGTGAAGTGCCCGACCGGTTCGCCGGCTACTCCGCCGTCGATAATGCCGATGCCTTGCGTTTATGCGCACTGGTCAGTGATACGGCTGGTGGCGAGGTGTTCCACGGGCTGGCCCAAACCTATTTCCGTTTCCTGACCCGTGCGCGGTTGGCTAACGGTCGCGTACATCACGCCTGTAACGCCTGGGGCAAATGGCACGACTGGGACGACGATGGCATCGTTCAGTCACGGGTAGCACTGGCCTTGTCAACAGTGATGGTTTCAGAGCTGCCGATCAAGCTGAGGCTGTCCGCGGCCCATTGGTGGCCGACCCTGCTGGCCCACGCCGAGCACGCTCGTACCCCAGCCAGCGCGGCTAATTGGTTACGAGCAATAACCCAATTACGTACCGCCGATCCGGGGCGTGATATCGAGCGTGCCGAGGAAATCGTCCGCTGGCTGGTGGAAGAATGCTACTATCCTATCCGGTCGACTGAGTGGGAGTGGTTCGAGTTGCAATGGCAATTTGGGGCGGCCAGTATTCCCGCGGCCTTGTGGTCGGCTTCTACGGTGTTTGACGAATCGCGTCTGCCCGTGATAGCCCGAGCCTCGACCGAATTCGTAATCGACAACGTGTTCACAGATGATATGCTTATGCCGGTCGGCGCTCCTGGCGGATGGCCGAGGTACAAGAGCAAGGCCATTTTTGACCAACTCCCCAGCGAAGTGTGCGGCATGGTCGATCTGTTCTGTACGGCCGAGCGCATCGATGGAGCGAAAGTATACGGCCAATACGCGGAAACCGCGGCGGCCTGGTTCGCCGGACACAACGTACATAACTTGTCCCTGATCGATGCGCAGACCGGGGCCTGTCACGATGCTTTGACTCCGCAAGGAGCCTCGCCGAACCAGGGAGCGTCGGCCATCGTCGCGTTTCTGACGGCCCAGGCATACCTATCCACGCGGGGCATCACGGCATTTTCCAGTATGGAGCCCAATCTGCTGGCCCTTTGATTCAAGGAATATGGCCCCTGCCAGACACAGACTCCGAGCCTGGTGGGTGCCGTAGTGATCACAATCCCCCGCACGAGTTGATCATCCACAACATTTACACCAACACCCGCCCCCCCTCGGCTTGTGATATACTGGCATACCCTCCAGTCTACTTAACTAATCGGGTATAATATCATTCTCTAAAATCTGCTCTGGGAGGTATCGATCATGGACCGTATGAATCGTCGCGAATTTATGGTACGAAGTGCGGTGGCCGCCGGTTCGGTGTTCGGCGGAAACATTCTCGGACAGGAGACGGCTCCGGCTAGCCGACCGGTCGCAGTCAAGCCTCTGGCCGCCGACGATATTGTCACATTGGGAAAGTCCGGCATACAAGTATCACGGTTAACCATCGGCACGGGCATGAACGGCGGCCGGGAATCCCGCGAGATGGGCGAGGCCGGCATGGTCAAGCTTTTACGCCACGCTCTCGATCGTGGTATCAACGGATGGGACACGGCGGACATGTATCAGACACATGGATATGTCAAGAGTGCCCTTCAGGAGATACGACGTAGTCAGGTGGTTATGGTAAGCAAAGTCCGTTCGACTACGGCGGACGAGGTCCGCGCGGATATCGAGCGGTTCTTCCTGGAACTCAACACGGACTATATCGATATCATGCTACTACATTGCGTGAAAGAGGGCGACTGGCCCCAAGCCATGAAGGGGCCGATGGATGTCCTTAGCGAATACAAAGCCCGTGGCCGAGTGCGGATGGTCGGCGTGTCTTGTCATGGCCTGGCACCCCTACTCGCCGCCGCCGAGGAGCCTTGGGTGGAATACGTTCTGGCCCGCGTTAACCCGTTCGCACATGCCATGGATGTGGATAAGCCGGAGCGGGTGTCGGCGGTTGTTCATGTCCTGGAGAAGATGCACCAGCACGGACAGGTCGTCCAGGGCATGAAGATATTCGGAGCCGGGGGGTGCAAGACCGCAGAGCAAAAACACGAGTCCTTGCGGTTTGCCCTGAATCAACCATACCTTAGCGGTTTCACCATTGGCCTGAGCCGTATCGATCACCTCGACGAAGTGGTCGGGTGGATCGAACGGTTGCGGGTCGTGCCCCACGCCTGACCGTACGCCGGACCTTCGACCGACGACCCCGATCGGCACGTATGATCGGCCAATCTCGGTCTTGTGTTTCCGGTGAATATACGGCACACTTTCTCGGTATTCTTTTCGTGCGTTGCGTTGGGATCCTTACGAAAGGATTACACAACCACGAGGTGACCATCGATCGGAGACGTTATGACCGGCAAAGAACTATTATTAAATGCATTGCAAGGCCAGCCCACTCCGCGGCCCGCGTGGGTTCCCTTCGTCGGGGTCCACGGTGGAAAAACCATCGGAGCCAGTGCCACCGATTATCTAAAATCGAGCAAGCTGCTCGTTCAGGGTCTGACCAAAGCCAAGGAGTTGTACCAGCCCGACGGCCTACCGCTGATTTTTGACTTGCAGATGGAGGCCGAGGTGTTGGGTTGCGCGCTCCGCTGGGCGGAGGAAACGCCCCCCTCCGTGGTCACCCATCCGCTTACGGACCGCAAGCTGCACGAGCTTCCTCCTTTCGATCTGAGTCAAGGGCGTTATCCGGCCGCCGTCGATGCCATGAAGACCGTAAAGAAGCTTATTGGGGACGATACCGCTCTTTACGGACTGATCACCGGCCCGTTCACCTTGGCCCTGCACCTGATGGGCACCGGCGTCTTCCTCGAAATGTTCGAACGACCTGACTACGTGAAGGAAGTGCTGACCTATTGCACGCAAATCTGCCGGCAAGCGGCCGATATGTATCTGGAACACGGGGCCGATGTGATCGCCGTCGTGGACCCCATGACCAGCCAGATCTCGCCCCAGCATTTCACCGAATTTGTGCAGCCTTACGTGGACAATGTTTTCGTCCACATCCGCGGCCGCGGCGCGTTATCCTCCCTATTCGTCTGCGGCAATGCCACCCGCAACATGGAAATCATGTGCCGCTGTCAGTGTGACAATGTTTCCATCGACGAGAACATTCCGCTTGATTACGTGCGCGATCTGGCTCGTGCCGGGGGCAAGAGTTACGGAGGCAATCTCAAGCTGACCACCGTCCTGCTGCTGGGCGACGAAATCGATGCCCAGCAGGACGCCCTGCGCTGCCTGGAAATCGGGAACACGCCGGGCTTCATTCTGGCCCCCGGTTGCGACCTGCCCTACGCCACGCCCGCGGTCAACCTTCAGGCCGTCGCCCTGATGGTCCATGACGATTACCAGCGCCAAGTTGCCAAAAACACTTTGAAGGCCCGTGAAAAAACTTTCGAGGATGTCAGCCTCCCGCTCTACTCGAGCGAAAAGAAAGTGATCGTGGACGTGGTCACCCTGGACTCGGCTTCCTGCGCGCCGTGCCAGTACATGGTCGATGCGGTCGAGAACGCCGCGAAAAAATTCCCCGACCAGGTCGAGATCCGCGAACACAAGATCACCACCAGTCGCGGCCTGGGACATATGGCCAAACTCGGCGTGGGCCAGATACCCACTATCTGTATTGACGGCGAGGTCAAGTTCCCCTCGATCATCCCGGACATTACCACCCTGATCCAGGCCCTGGAGGAAAAAGTCAAATGCAAGCGGCGAAACCACGAATCCCGCTGAGCCTGGTGACCGGCTTTCTGGGCAGCGGAAAAACAACGCTGTTAACTCAGGTGGCCCGACGTTACCACGATCGCCGCCTGGTTTACCTGATCAACGAATTTGCGCCCGCAGATGTCGACGGTCGGATACTCGACGTAGATAGAGATACTCTAGTCACCGTGGCCGGCGGCAGCATATTCTGCCAATGCAAGGTGACCGAGTTCATGGGCCGACTCAAGCAGATTCACGAGCGCAGTAGCGTCTCGACCGAACCGATCGAAGGGGTCGTAATCGAGGCCAGCGGCATTGCCGACCCCAAGGTCTTCGGTCAATTGTTGGAGGAAACCAGGTTTGATCAGATATTTCAACTATGCCTGGTGTTGGCCGTCGTCGATCCGGGAACGTTCGGGAAGTTGCGCCATACCTTGCCCAACATCACCGCCCAGATCGAGGCCGCCGACCGGGTTCTGATCAATAAAACCGATCTTTTCAGCCCCGCGGCCATCACCGAAACCCGAAACGAGCTACGTGCCATTAACCCTGCAATCGTAGTAACCGAAACCCAATATGGCCGGTTCGATTTCGATATCTTTACGCCGGCCTTGCCCCGCCATCTGATCGGCCAATATGCCGGCTGCGCTGATCCTAATTATGCGGTGATGGAGCTGGCCTATACAAGGCCGATGGATATCGAACGGTTACGTAGCGAGCTGAGTGCCCTTCAAAATAACATCTATCGAATCAAAGGCTTTGTACCTGCCACCAAGGGGTATGCTTATATCGATGCCACCCCCAGCGGTGTAAATGTGCGAACCATGCCCAAGATTCAGATCGAACCGGTTCTGGTCTTTATCGTCCCCCCCGAACACACCCCCACGGCCGCAACTCTGCGTACCCGCATCGCCCGCGGCGATTTCGATCTCTGATCCCGCTCGATCATTCAGGACACAATGCATATACGAATGGGGATGCATCTTGTGTCTGGCGGGTTTGGCGCAGTTGTCTTACGTTTCGGCCGGCCCTCGGATTGCGGAATGTGCAACAAGCCTGGGTAGAGAATATCGGCATCCATGCCGCCGCGAGATTCAGGACGTAAGCAACCTGCCCGCCTGATGCGATGTGATGCTTGCGGCGCAAGACATAACGGCCAAGCTACCCGATATCGCTTGGCACCCAGATACATAGGTTCCATTTTCAGCATCCTATAAAATGAACGCATTCGGGGCGGATGGCGATTGTGAGGTCGGTACCGGGATGCAAAGGTAATTCCGCGGCGGATTCGGGGGATAGATGGGCCACGAGCGGGAACGAGGCGTCCAGTTCGATACGAAGGTACACGCCGCGATCGGTGACATTTCGAATGCCGGCGGGAAAACAGATTGAGCCCGTCGGACGATCTTGCTCTTTGCGAAGCAAACGGATTCGCTCCGGGCGGATCACCATTTGCACGTCACCTCGCGGTGCGTCGGGCAGGTCGAAGCGCAGTCGACCGACCGCGACGGTTACGCCCGCGGCCGTGTCGTGCCTATCCACCACGCGGGCGGACAGGATGTTCTGGCAACGCATGAATCCGGCCACGAAGGTGTTGACTGGTTTTTGAAGCAATTCGGCCAGGGTGCCGATCTGCTGGAAAACGCCGTTGCGCAGCAGGCCCGCGCGGTCGGCGACGGAAAAGGCTTCCTCAAGATGGTGGCTGACATGGATGGTGGCCACCTCGAATTGTTTATGAACCCGCCGCAATTCGCCGCAAATCGCCTCCCGCGTCGATTCGTCCAGAGCGCTGACCGGCTCGTCGAGCAGGAGAACTTTCGGGCGGACGACCAGTGCCCGGGCCAGGGCCACGCGCTGCCGCTCGCCGCCGCTGAGTCCGGGGATACGCCGCTGAAGCAGGTGGCGGATGCCAAGCTGGTCGGCCACCTCATCGACGCGTCGGGTTGCTTCCTCCCAGTCGATGCCTTGAGCCTTAAGCCCGAAGCGGATGTTGCCCTCGACGGTCAGGTGGGTGAACAGGGCATAATCCTGAGGGACGTAGCCGACGAAGCGGTCGCGCGGTTCGAGAGCGGTCACCTCGCGTCCGTCGATAAAAAAGCGTCCGGTGTCGAGTCGGCGCAGGCCGCACAGGGCCTCCAGAAAAAGGGTCTTGCCTGAACCGGGCGGACCGAGGAGCACGAAGTATTCGCCTCGCCGAACGTCCAGACAGGCCCGCTGCAGCTTGAACGCCCCGGCCCGAAACGTGATGTTTTCCGCGCGAATCATAGCCTTACGGAGCGTCCTCCCACGAGGCGGATGGTAATCAGACAGAACAGGGCAATAGCCACCAGCAGCAGAGCGACGGCCAAGGCCTCCTCGATATGGCCGACGGACTGCTCGAGATAGATGGTCGTGCTGAGCACTTCGGTGCGCCCGCGAAAGGAGCCGACGAAGATCATCAGCGGTCCGAACAGCCCGAACGCCCGGGCCCAGGTCAGGATGGCCCCGGCGATGATGCCGTTCCTCGCCAAGGGCAAGGACACCCGCCGGAAGCTTCCCCACTGCGTGCATCCGAGCGTGAGGGCGACATTTTCCAGGCGACGGTCCACTTCGTCGAAGGTGCTTTTGGCCGCCCGGATCGCGAAGCTGGCCGCGACCACGAACTGGCAGAGGACGATGCCCTTGGGCTGGAACACGAACTCGATTCCGCTGCGCTCGATCCAGCGGCCGATAGGCGTCTGGGTGAAAAATACCAGCAGGGTCAGCCCCACCACCAGCGGGGGGAAGACAATGGGCAGGTCCACGATACTGTCGGCGATGATGTGGCCGGGAAACCGGTAGCGGCTGAGCACATAGCCCATGGGAATCGCGAAGATGACGGAAAGGACCACGGTCGTCGCGCTGGTCCAGAGGCTCATCCAGAGAGCGTGGCCGATGTACCCGGAGCGCATGACTTTCAGGACCGAGGCCCAATCGATATACAAGGCGTCGGCCGCGATCAGCAGCAGGGCGAAGGTGACGAACAGCACGACGAAAAGGGACATGAACGCGATGAACAGGATACTGCGCCATCCGCGGACTGGAGTATCACCGACGGGCATGGGTTCTCCTAGGGTTGATTCTCCACGGGCGGATCGACGCGATAGTTGTGTTTCTGGAAGATATCGCGGCCGGCCGGGGAACGGGCGAATGCGATGAATTGCCGGGCCAGTTCCTTGTGCTCGGAAAACGTGAGTACGCCGATCGGCACGGAGGAAACGATATTCCGCTCCGGCGGGATGGTGACGATCTCGCCGTGTTTGAGATACTGCACGGCGACGGCGTCCCAGACGATCACCGCGTCGAGGGCGCCGGTCTGAATCTGGATGCCCAGTTCGTTGACGGTCATGGACTTGAAGGCCAGGTTTTTTTCCACGTCGGCCCAGGGGATGTCGTTCTTGGCGAAGATTCTTTTGCAATGCTGGCCGATCGCGCAGGCCCGCTCGTCGCCGAGGCCCAGGCGCACGCCGGGCCGGGTCAGATCGGACAGGGTGGCGATGTTTTTCGGGTTGCCTTTGCCCACGAGGATGACCGGCACGAAATAACAGACCACCGCGCTGGATTCGATCATATCTTTCTCGACGGCCAGGTCGAGATAGGACTGCTCGCCCGGCATGTAGAGATCGCCCTGATTCCGGATGGTAATACGGGAAAAGAGCACTTCGCTTCCGGCGTAGTCGGCCTCGATGATGCAGGATTGTTCGCGATTGAAAGTTTCGACCAGCTCGGCTACCGGCAGTTGCAGGCCCGCTCCGCAGAAAAGCAGCAACCGGGGCGTGTCCGCCGCCGGTTGAGTGGCGGACTCCTGTTTACAGCCGATCGCGCTGGTCAGGACCGCGATGAATACAATACCCAGTTTCCGGCGAGTCATGGCGCTATTCTCCCTTGACGTAACCGAATGATGCAAAGATTTCCGGGCCGTGCTTTTGCGCAAAGGTGATGAACTCCCGGACCAGGTCCGGGTTCTTCGAGTACTTAAGGCCGATTACGTGGGCCCGGATCGTTGCGTCGTATTCATAAGGAGTCGGTACGATCTCGATGTGTTCCAGATAATTGTGGGCGACTCCGTTCCAGAGGATGGCCGCGTCGACCGCCCCGGTTTGGAGCAGCGTGCCCAGATTGCCGTGCCCCTTGGTGAGTCGGTTGCCCACGTTAACGAGCACCGCTCCCTTGATGCCCTTTTTCCCGAGCAGGTCGAAGACCATTTCACCGCAGGTCGAGTATTGAGGGTTGCTGAGGGCCACGCGAAGGCCTTCCATGGTCAGGTCCTCGATGCTTTTGACGCCCTTGGGGTTGCCCTTGGCGACGGCCAGTACGGGAGCGACAAACCCGACCTCGGCGCTATCGAGCAGGGCCCCGGCCTGCTGGACCTCGTCGAGAAAAGGATCGTGGGTAATGAGGATGTCGCCCTTTTGTCCGGTCTTGACCAGGGGGAGAAAATCCTCGCTACCGGCCGAGGTGGTCGCGACCTCGACCCCGGTTTCTTCCTTGAACCGCCTGATCAATTCCTCGGCCGGAGGTACGAACGAGCTGCCGCAGAGAACGATCAGCTCCTTTTTCGCGGAGTCCTCCTGCTTACGGCAGCCCCCGCCCGCCGACATGGCCAGAAACAGGATAGCGATCAAGATATTTTTGCACGTCATGGGTTGGCTCCATTGAGTTCAAAGCTCTGGTTCGCCTCGGGGATAACCACGTCTTTAAAGCCGGCCTCGCGCATGCGAGCGGCCAGCGCGTCCTGTTGATCTACTTCCCCATGAATGAGAAAGACTTTTTTCACATGGCCGACGAGCGGCTGGGTGGCCTCGATCAGTTCGGCGGCGTTGGCATGGGCGCTGAACCCGGTGAGCACCTTGACCCGGGCCTTCAGGTCGTACATTTCGCCGAATATCTTGATCTGCTTTTGCTTTTCCACAATTCGGCGGCCAAGGGTGTGGGCGGCCTGATAACCGACGATGAGTATGGTGTTCTTGTAGTTCTCCACGTTATTTTTCAGGTGGTGGAGAATGCGGCCGACCTCGCACATCCCGCTGGTCGAGAGGATGACCATCGGCTCGTTGCGCTTGTGCAGGGCCTTGGATTGCTCGACATCCTCGATGTATTCGTCGTGCTTGCAGCGGAGCATGTCGCCGGTGAGGCTGTTGAAGGCGGAGGCCTCGCGGTCGAAGACCTCGGGGTGGTTCTTGAACACCTCGGTAGCTCGCAGGGCGAGGGGGCTGTCCACGATGAGGGGGTAATGATGAGGGATTTTTCCCTCGAGCAGCATCACGTGATACTTGTACACGAGAACCTGGGTCCGGCCGACGGCGAAAGCGGGGATAATCAGCTTGCCGCCGCGCTGCATGGTATCATTGATGATTTCGGCGAATTCGTCGGTCATATCCTCGGGGGGGGAGGTGTCCCGCCCGCCGTAGGTGCTTTCGCAGATCAGGTAATCGCAGGGTGGCAGCGGTGCCGGATCGCGGAGGATGTCGAGACCGCGGCGACCGATATCGCCGGTATAGACGATGCGGGTGGGCCCGGCCGTGCCGTTGTCGATGGTGACGCTGACGGTGGAGGAGCCGAGCATGTGGCCGGCTTCGTGCAGCGAGGCCCGCAAGCCGGGGATCACCTCGAATTCCATGTTCAAGTCGCGTTTCCGGAAGAGTCGAACGGTCGCCTCCACGTCCTCGTGGGTGTAGAGCGGTTCGATGGGATCGTCCCCGCGCTTGACCCTTTTCTTATTCCAGTACTCGGCATCTTCCACCTGAATCTTGGCGCTGTCGTCGAGCAGGACGGCGGCCAGGTCGCAGGTGGCGGGGGTGCCGTAGACCGGCCCGGAAAACCCTTCCTTGACCAAGCGGGGCAGCTTGCCGCAATGATCGATATGGGCATGAGAAAGGATGACCGCGTCGATTTTGGCCGGGTCGCGGGGGAAGCTTTTATTTTTGGCATTAGCCTCGGCCCGACGCCCCTGGTTCAGGCCGCAATCGAGGGCCACGGAGCGTCCGTTAAGCTCGATCAAATGCATGGAACCGGTTACTTCCCGGGCCGCACCGTGAAACCGTAATTTAGCCGGCATAAGCTACTCCATAGATTCCGGAATTTATCACGGTGGCCCGGAGACTCGGAGAAGGTTCATTTCAAGATGGACATGGACATTCCCGACGAAATGTCGCGAGACTGGACACTATGCCAGGTCATGCTATCCAATGTTTCAATCGATCTCCATATGTTCCAGCAAACCGGGATAAAACCAACATACATACAATGGTGGCACGCGACTTGGGCGTGCGTAATCCCCGCGTCGACCTCGGATTATAGTCTGCGTTAATCCTTTTTAGAAGCCCTGATTTCAGCCGGCGAAATGCCGCGTAAGCTTTATTCCTATGCGGCCGCGGTATGCTCGTCCGTGCTATCGAAGCGAACACTGACTCGCTTGCTGACGCCGGCTTCCTGCATGGTGACGCCGTACATTACGTCGGCAACGGTCATGGTCCGCTTGGAGTGGGTAATGACCAGGAACTGTGAATACTCCAGGAAATCGCGGACGATGCGGTTGAATCGCTCGTTGTTGGCCTCGTCTAGGGCGGCGTCAACCTCGTCGAGCACGGCGAACGGTGACGGCCGCGACTGGAAGATAGCCAGCACCAAGGCGATGGCTGTCATGGTTTTTTCGCCACCGGACATCAGGGAGATGCTTTGCAGTTCCTTGCCTGGTGGGCGGGCCTGGATTTCGATACCGGCCTCCAATACATCGAACGGCTGGCCCTCAGCGGGCTGTTCGAGCATGATATCGCCCTTGCCACCGCCGAACAGCTTACGGAACATATCCTGGAAATGCTGCCGAACCGCCTCGAAGGTGGTGGTGAATCGTTCTCGGCATTCCTTGTTCAGATCGTCGATCAGTTCCTCGAGCTGCCGGCGCGAATGGCGCAAATCGTCTCGCTGGGTAACAAGAAACTCCGCTCGTTTCTCTAATTCCTCCTGCTCGGCGATGGCGTCGATATTAACGTTACCAAGCCGGCGGATTTTTTCCTTAAGATCCTCAATCTCGGCCTCCAAGGCCGCCCAGTCCTGGTCCTCGTGCTGGTAGCTGGTGTAGACTTCGACCAGATCGATGTTCAGTTCGTCGCGAACCCTGGTGAGCAGATCCTCGGTGCGGATACGCACCTCTTGTAACTCCATCTGGAGTTCATGCAACTTGTCCTCAACCTCGGTCAATTGGCTGCGTTGCGTCTTGATCCGACCGGCTAGTTGCTCGTGTTCGTACCGGATCCGCTCGCGGCGGTGCTGGCTGGCGAATACGTCACGACTGAGCCGTTCTTTTTCCATGAACAGATCGGCCAGCCGGCTTTCGGCGGCCAGAACGGTGCGTTCGGCCTGCGTGATACGCTGCCGGGCATCCTCGGCTTCGCGGGCGGAGGACTGGACGGCATCCGTACTGGCCTGCTGCGAGGACCGTAAACCGCGTAGAGCGTCAGCCAGCATCGTGCGTTTCTGGATCAACTGGCCGACGGCCACCCGGGCCTCGGTGATCCGCTCGGACAACTCGCGTCGGAGTTCCGCCTGGGTACCGATCTGTTCGTCAAGCTGCCGGGCCTGCTGTTCCTTAGCGGTATTGTCCTGCTCGAGAAGGGCGAGAGCTTCGCGACTTTGCTCGGCCCGAACACGGGCCTCGTCGATCTGCATCCCGAGGCTATCGGCCTCGCCGGCCAGCAGAGGCTGCTCATGTCGCAGGCGTTGGATGCCGGTTTCAAGATTGTTACGGGCCGCGGTGTTTTCAGCCTGGGCGGTCCGGGTATCGTAGATGGCCGCCCGTAATTCGTGTTGCTCGCGTTCAAGCCCCTCGATATCCGCGGTGGTGCGTTCCAGTTGGTCGGTGGTCTCGGCGATCCGCCCATCAACCTCCGCAATCTGCTGGTCGATCTCGCGAAGTTCGCTCTTACGAGAGATAAGGCCGGCCCCCGCGCCGGCCGGGCCAAGCTGGCAATAGCCGTCGGGATCGAGCAACTCTCCGCTCTGGGTAACATAGCGGTAGCTTGGCGGATTTTGCTCGGCCATGCGAAGCGCATCGGCCAGGGTTCTAACGATGATCGTCTTACCCAGCAGTTGACGTACGAAACGCTCCATGTCCGGCTCGAAGCGCACGAGGTCCATGGCGTAGGCGACAAAGCCTTCCTGCTGGCTGAAATCCCGCCCGTCGACGAAGGGTGGCAGCCGGTCCAGACAAAGGGCCCGCACCCGCCCTGGCAGGTCGGCGATTCGCTCGGCGTCGGCGAAGAAGCGGTTGCTGTCCTCGACAACCAGGTACTGGTCAAACTCACCAAGAGCGGTTTCGATAAGCCGTGCGTTGGCCACGTCCACGGCGATCAAGTCGGCAACCATACCGACAATGTAGCCGAAGGATTCCCCGGTACCGTCCTGCTCCCGTAGATGAAGTACCTCGCGTACCCCGGAATCAACCCCTTCCATTTGTCGATCAAGGTCGACGAGCAACTGTCGGCGGCTGAGCAGGCCGCTACGGTATTCCTTGGCGGCGGCCAGTTGCCGGTTGATCGCCGCCCGGCTGGCGTCGAGCTCCTCGGCCTGACGGTGTTTTTCCTCGGATATCCGGCTCTGATGCTGGAGCAGGTCTACCAGTTCGCGGCCGCGGGCTTCGATCCGTTCGCCCTGTTCGAGCAGGGCGGCGAGCTCCGTCTCGACCTGCTCTCGACGTTGATGAATCCGGTTTTTTTCCGTTTCCAATTGGTCCTGTCGCTGACGATAGGACTGGATTTCATTATGCAACCGAGCGGTGCGGCGGAGCAGCTCAATAATATTGGCTTTGGTCTCTTCGCTTTGGGCTTGCAACCGGGCCAATTCACCGGCGATCTGGCGGTCCTGCCCGGTGAGGCTGTTAACCGTCTCCCCCGCGGCCTGGATGTCGACCTCGATCGACCGGTTGGCGGCCTCCTCGGTTTCGATCTGGCGGCGAAGCTGGGCTGCCCGTTGACGTTCGACGGCCAGACGCTGCTGGGCCCGGGCTCGGGTGTCGGCCAACTCGTCCATACGCGTCCGGGATTGCTCGATACGTTCGCGGTTGGCGGTTATCGCGCTTGCGTTGGTTAATACCTGCTGCTCGATGAGGCTTATTTCGGTTTCCAGCTTGAGCAGTTCACCATCCAAACTGGAGGTCTGAGCTTCCGCGGCACTGATCGTGGTTCGCAAGGCGGCAGCCTGGTCGCCAAGGGTGGTAGTTTCGCCGGCCAACGCGCTCTGTCGCTCGCTCAAACGATGGTATTCAGCTAGGGAGTAGGTGGCCCGCTTTTCACGAAGCTGCTGGTCATATTGCTGAAAATTGCGGGCCTTGCCGGCCTGATATTTGATACTGCGCAGGCGCTTCTCGACTTCTTCTATAATGTCCTCGAGACGGAGGAGGTTCTGCTCGGCTCGCTCAAGCTTGCGTTGAGCCTCACGCTTGCGGGCCTTGTAACGGCTGATACCGGCGGCTTCCTCAAAGATAACCCGTCGTTCCTGAGGATTAGCTTGCAGGAGCAGATCGACCTTGCCCTGCTCGATGATGGAATAGGCCCCAATGCCGATACCCGTATCCATGAACAGTTCGCGGATGTCCTTAAGCCGGACCGCGTCGTTGTTTAGGAGATATTCGCTTTCGCCGCTACGGTAAAGGCGACGGGTTATCATCACCTCGTCGGTGTCACAGGGTAACTTGCGGTCTGCGTTGTCGAACAGCAAATCCACCTGGGCCATACCAGCGCTTTTGCGGGTGCCCGACCCGTTGAAAATCACGTCGAGCATCTGCTTGCCGCGGAGACTGCGCGGACTCTGGTCACCAAGTACCCATTTAATAGAGTCTACGATATTGCTTTTGCCGCAGCCATTGGGGCCCACTATCGCAGTCACCCCGGGGCCAAAGTCGAAATCGGTCTTGTCCGCAAAGCTTTTGAATCCCTGGCAGGTGAGTCGTTTAAGATACATGATTAACGCAACCTCCGTGCGATCAGGCTCCCAGGGCCTTCCTTTGCCCAGCTTAGGCGGGGACGGCTTTTCCCTTCACGTTTCCGCCTTCAATTTATCCAGAACTAACGCGGTTGCCAAGGGGCGCATGGCGTGAAAACAGGAAAAATAGGCAGGTAAAGGCATCTTGGTAACACTCCCCAATCCAACCTGCCAGGAGGTTCCTGCGGTTGGATCAGTCTGGTAGCAACCATAAAGCTGTTTCTTCCGCAGAAACGGCCACCCGGCGAGTGTCTCCCGGATTCTTCATCATCGGCAACGGTCATCGGTCGGTCATCAACCGCAGGCGGAGAAAATTAAGCACGGTGCAGGTGGTTCGCCAGCGGATTTCCTCGCGGTTGAGGTGGTTACCAAGACGCAATTGAGTCACTTCACAGTGGTTCGGCTCGGCCAGTCCGACGTAAACGAGGCCGACGGGTTTATCCGGAGTCCCGCCGGCAGGTCCGGCGATACCGGTAACACTGATCGCGTAATCGGTTTCGGCCAGCCGGCGGGCGTTGACGGCCATCGCCGCGGCGACGGGTCGGCTGACCGCCCCGTGGCTTTCGATAAGATCGGCGGGCACGTTGAGCAGGCGGATTTTGGCCTCGTTGGCGTAGGTGATCCAACCTTGTGAGTAAAACGCGCTACTACCGGGGATGTCGGTCAGGGTTTTGGCGATCAGCCCGCCGGTGCAGGATTCGGCGGTAGCCAGGGTCTTGTTGTTTGCAATCATCCGGCTGGCGACGGCATGGGCGAGGGTTTCATCGTCACGGCCGAAGACCAGCGGACCGAGGCGATGTCGGATCTCCTTAATTTCGTCTTCCAAAAGATTCCGGGCTTCTATGGCGGTCGAAGCGCGGGCCAATATGCGTATGCCGATGATACCCTGTTTGGCGGTGGTCCCAACCAGCGGGTTGCGGCCGCGACGCATCAGATCGTAGATGCTTTGGCCTATTTCGGATTCGCCCGCGCCGAAGCAATACAGGACGGCGTTAAGGATGACCGACCCGGTATCCTGTCTGGGTAATTGTGGCAATACGAATTGTTCGTACATGATCTGCATTTCACGGGGCACGCCCGGCATTACAAATACCTTTGTCGAACCTATCCGCGTATGGATGCCGGGGGCGGTCCCGCAGGTGTTTTCGAGCGGCCGGCTGCCGACCGGGAGCATGGCCTGAACAAGATTGGCCTCGGGCATCGGGCGGTTCAGGCGAGCGAAGAAAGCGCGGACCTGCTCAGCAAGCGCGGGGTCTATTTGCAGTTCGACGCCCATGACCTGGGCCAGTGCCTCGCGGGTGAGGTCGTCGGCGGTCGGCCCCAGCCCGCCGGTGACCAGGACCAAATCGGCTTGCGCGCAGGCTGTCTCGATCTGCCTGCTCAACGGTTCCACATCGTCCGGAGCAGTGACGTGCAGAAGTACAGGAATTCCGATTTCGGCGAGTTTGCTGGAAAGCCACGCGGAATTGGTGTCCACCGTCTGCCCGGAGGTAAGTTCCGTCCCGACGCTGATAATGATGGCGTTCATAATAGGGAACCATGATAAGGCGGATACCGTCGTAAGCCCATAGAACTACGTTTGGTCTCGCCGGTCTCAGACCCGTCCTTGATGCGGACCGGGTTGGTATGCCGATCCTGGTTTATTGACGCTGGGGAACGGCTTGCGGCGCGTCCGCGGTGAAAACGCCCGCTGACGCCGGTAGTTCCGCTGGGAATGGGGCAATCTTAAGGAGTTTGGCCAACTTGCGAGGGATATCTACATTGTCCATGGTCCCGCCAAAATCCAGGGCACCGGGCCCAAAAGCATAAACGGGGACCGGCAAGGCCGTATGGCCACCGGTACTCCACAGAGGCCGTGGGTTCCTGTTGTCGTCTTGCGTAATAGTCAATCCGCCGGTTTCATGATCGGCGGTGACCAGAACCAGGGTATGTCCGTCGGCCTGAGCAAAATCGATGGCGGCCTTGACGGCCATATCGAAAAGCAAGGTTTGCCTGACACAGTTCACGGCATCATTTGAATGACATACCCAATCGATCTGGCTACCTTCCACCATGAGTATAAAACCGTTCTCATTATTCGCATTAAGGAGCTCAATAGCCTTGCGGGTCATTTCCTCGATGGTCGGCTCACGGTTCGCATGATCAGCGGCAGCGGGAACGGTATCATCGTCCGGTACAGCTCCAACGCTGCCGGCCGAACCGGAACCATCCTGCGCATGGGTAACGGCGTCACTCGCCGCCAGTTGTTCTAGTGTGATCTTGGTGGTCA
The DNA here is from genome assembly GCA_012729595.1 of Phycisphaerales bacterium. Lineage (GTDB taxonomy): Bacteria > Planctomycetota > Phycisphaerae > UBA1845 > PWPN01 > JAAYCU01. The sequence continues at coordinate 4,309 of JAAYCU010000398.1, read as the reverse complement.
AGGGGCCGTTTTGGAATAAACCCAATACATATGGTCCCTGCGCCGCGAATAATTGCCCATAAGTTTCCACGAAGAGGTATCCAAGATCCTTGGCGCGTTGCAAGAGGTCCACGTCATCCTGACGTTTGCTGCCTTCGATGGATTGCGGCATCCAGAACTGCTTGCCACCACCCAGGATAACGTTGATTTTACGCGCGAGCATCTGAGAAGCGATGATCGGCTCCGCATTCCTCGTATCGACATGGCTGGCGAAAGCGGCCGGGGTTGCGTGCGTCACGGTCGAGGTGGCCACCAATCCCGTTCGCATTCCTTTGTCCGACGCGGCCTCGAAAATATTCTGATGCACCTTGCGATCCGGGGAGACTCCGAGCATTCCGTTGGCGGTTCGCACCCCGCAAGCCAAGGCCGTGCCGGCGGCGGCCGAATCCGTGACCAGCGCCCCGAGGGGCTGCGTGGCCATCAGTCCAACCACCGGCATACGCTCCATATGCAAACGGCAATCCACTCCGCATGCGGCTAATCTGCTCAAGAATACCTGAGATGTGCCCATGCCGTCACCGATCAACAGGATCACGTTGCGGACAACCTCGCCAGGAGGATTAACCAGTGGCTCGGTCGTGTCCGCGGGTCGGTAAAAAGCCGTACCGCCCTCCCCGGGATCGTGCCGACCATAATCAAAGGTCGTAGTATCGCTGCCTAATGCCGGCCGGAGAATCAATGCCAGCAGCAGAATCCCGAGGAGACCGGAGAGTACCCGTCGCGGAGATCGAATGAAACCAATTGTCATATCCTTTGTCATATCCTTGCCCTATGATAGAAGAATGAATAAACGACTCCCCGACTCCGCTGCTGGGCGATGTATGTCCATCGTATGACACCTCTCGAATCGTGTCCAGAATTGGAATGTACTAATAGCGTTAAGAAATCGCCAGATTTGCGCAAACCACCCCTTACAGTTTCGCTCCATTGTGCCAGGATGGCTTGCGTGCGGGTTGCCTTTGATACAGATGCTCCTGCAAGGCCACCATCCGCCGCCTGATCATGGTGGTCAGTTGTTCGGCGGAAAGGTTTTTATACTCGTCCGGCTCGATGGGGCGATCGTAAAGAACCACAACATTGCCTATCGAGGGTAACAACTGGTGCCTCGGCCAGGCTTGATAAACGCCATCGACGAGAGCAGGAACGATGGGCACCCGGGCTTTCTGGGCAATGGCCGCCAGCCCGGGCAGCAAAGCGCCTATGTGCCCGTCGGGGGTCCGAGTTCCCTCGGGAAACATTACCAGGATCCGACCCTTCTTAAGCCGGCGGAGCGCTTCCTTGATAGCTCCGATGTCGGCGGAACCGCGCTGAACGGGAAACGAGTTGACCGCGCTGATGATACGACCGAAAAGTGGATTACGAAACAAAGTGTCACGGGCCATAAAATGGCACGCGCGGGGCAGCCCGCAACCGACCAGGGGGGGATCGATAAAGCTCTGGTGATTACTGAGGATCAATACGCCGCCGGTGCGGGGCACATGGTGGCGCCCGAAAGTCCGCACCCGGAACACCAGAATGCTGAACCAGATGCACAGAAACCGCCCTAGGCGGTATATAGGGGTTATATGTTCTATTTCAGGTGGCATCGGGCAATCTCGCTCTGTAAACGCTCGACCACCTGGCCGATGTTCATATCCGTGGTGTCGATCTGGATGGCCTGGCCGGGAACGAGCAGCGGGGCCCACTGTTTCCGGTCGTTATGATCGCGGCGGCGGATGTTGTCGAGTACGTCATCTAGCCGGACATCCTCGCCGTCAGCCTGCATTTCTTGGTAGCGGCGTTCGGCTCTTTGGACATCCGAGGCGGTCAGCAGAAATTTCACGTCCGCGTCGGGAAAGACGGCGCTGCCCTGGTCGCGGCCCTCGGTAACGAGCGCGCCGAGTTGTCGACCGATCTCGCGTTGCTTTTCGATCAGGGCTGCCCGGACCCCGGGGTTCTGGGCGACGGTGCTGGTGTGCTCGTTGACCCGCATGGAGCGAATGGCCTCGCTCACATCGCACCCGTCCATTATGACCCGGACGTGGGTAGGCCCGCAGTCCAGACGCAAATCGGCCCGGCGGGCGAGGTCGGCCAGGGCCTCGACGTTCTCGATCGGGGTACCGGTCTCCAGGGCCTTGTAGGTGACTGCCCGGTACATAGCCCCGGTATCAAGATAGGGAATCCCCATCGCGGCCGCCAGCTTGCGCGCCGCCGTCGATTTCCCCGACCCCGCCGGCCCGTCAATCGTGATGATCATTCCGAGTCTATCCCTGTCCCTGGTGACACAAAAGACGATACGCCTCGCAGCCCTATCGCGATCATTCGCGCCACGCACACCGAGAGTTTATCGGTGATCCGGCGTACGAACAAGGGAGCAGGATGTATCCGGACAACCTGAAGCATACTAGCAGTGCAGCATACCAATGCTTGCCGAATGATGATTCGGTGTTAGCCTCCAATACCGCTCATGGTGATCATTTCGGCCGTGGTACTTGACGCATCCAGCAGAGCGCGGCGTAAAGCGTGGAAAGCTGGGGTCGGTTGGCCGCGATCCAGCCAACGCGGGTCGCCTGTGTAATCTCCTCGGTAGAAGGTGCCCCGGGGAAGCTGGAAAAAATACCAAGCCGGCTCGAACTGGACCACACGGCAGTCCAGTGCAAGCGCGCTTCGCATCCAACTGATGACATCTTCCACCGGACACAACATCTCGGGTTCTCTCAGCCACGCCTGAGCGGAAAGCCCGAATCCACGGGCCCCGTCGGCTATGAACGGCTGGACTGCTTCCTGCCAATGCCCCAGCCGATCAGCCGCCTTTTCCTGTGGTTCATTGTTGGCGTACACTACCGTCACCCGATCGGGAAACTCCCGGAGCAGTTCTCGCAAAGCATCCTCGCGGCCGCGTTGACGCTTGTCCCACGATCCGAACCGATGCCAGTGCCAGTCAGTGAAGTGCAAAAACAGCCCATGCTCGCGGGCAAAGGCCAGGAATAGCCGGGCAATCTCAGGACGAAAGAAGTCCCCAGGGGGCATGACCCAGTTTTCCCCCTTCCACTCAGGGTGATTCGTACGGATGCCCTGGACGGTATAATCCTGACTGAATACCTCCATGATCCGCACACCCGCCAGCCAGCGGCCATAGCGATGCTTGTAGCGAGTAAGATCCTCGATCGAGATGGCGACGCCGTTGGGACCGTCAGCCGGTGCATTGTGGGGAGTCGATGTTCCCAGGGTCATCGCCTCCGACGAGTATACGTCGAACACGAATGGCAAATCCGACCGCACGCAGATATCAAGCATGGTGTCCAACAGATCCCGGTCCGCGACCTGCGGCTGGAAAAGAGCATACACCGCGTAAGCCGGTTCCAGCGACTTGAGGGCCACCGCGATCCGCTGCATGGCCTCCACATCCCGGTTAATCACCAACCCATTGCCGAATCCCTGGTCCACAGTGAATACCAGCCGTACCCGCTCCTCCGCGCCGGTCGGCCTCACCACCACAAGGGACCAGGTCCATACCAGAAAGATTGCCAATTTACCCAGAAACTCATGCATGAATTGCCCCCTTAATATCCGATTCCCATTTGACCTTAACAGTCGCCAAACCAACAGACCATCCACCATCACCATTAGCCAGCCATGGCCAGCCGCCCAAGATGCGCTGTGTTGAATATTCACCCGACCCGGCTGTACCGTTCATCGACCGATGGCTTTGCGCAGACGCATCAGGGCCGAAACGTGGTAATCCGGGATGACTCCGTGCGTGTCCGGCGGTACGTTCAATAGCAGATTGACGCCGCGCTGACGACAGTCCTGGTATTGATGGATCAGCGATTCGTCGGGGCGGGGACCGTCGTCCGGGACCAAGAACCAATTCTTGCCGATCGGATCGCATGCCTCGCCCGGCAAGTAGTGCCTTTTCCCATTAATATCCCGCCATTTCTCGTAACCATCCTCCTTGGGCATATGCCGCTCAAGCGCGATCAGATCCGACGGCCAGGAATATTCCATGTTATACTGCTGACCTTTACCTATTCCGCTGTTCATCATGATCACGGTATCCGGTTGAAGCTCCGCGATACGATTATACAGGAACGTGCGATATCCCATCCCCAGTAAATTGGGCATATCAACCCACGTTTCGGCGATCGCGCCGTACTGGGTAAGTACTTAAACTGACCGATTTCATGCCGCCAGGAGCTTTTCCAAGCGGCGGAGTACCGGACGTTCATGACTGACTTTGACCACATCGTTCACCGCCTCTCGCCAGACCGCGCGTTGCAGGTCGGCTTTG
>JAAYCU010000397.1 GCA_012729595.1 Phycisphaerales bacterium | reverse complement strand
GTAAAAACAAGGACGCCGGAAATGAAGATACTTGCCAAACCCGGCCGGTTTAAGGTATAGAAGATGATAGAAAATTGGCCGGTTTTAACCCGCCCAGTAGTGGCCGGTTTTAACCCGCCCGGCGACAGATGGCCAGAGCGAAAAGCGGAATGGCTATGCGAAAATATCAAAATAATTGAAAATCTTGGCGGTCTGGCCGAAGCAAGAAGAGAAGCTTTAAACTGTTCGGACGCTCACGAGAAGGTCGAGTTTATGAGGAGGTTCCACGGCATCGGTCCGAAATATGCAAGAAATGTCTGGATGGACGTCTACCATCCGGATTTTCGAGATACTATCGCTATTGATTCTCGAATTACAGAAGTGACCCGGGCTCTGGGTGAATCGTTCAGTCCCAGCCAATACCGTGACCATGAACGGTTTTATCTGAGTATTGCAGAAAAAGCACGCCTTACTGGCTGGGACTTAGATCGGTTGCTTTATCATTTCAAAGACAAATTTCTCAATCTGCTTATAGATAACCGTAATTGAATCTCTCTGGTATGGAGATCAAAGTTTCATGATACAGATGCTTCATAGAGTGTCGCCGGGCGGGCAAAACCGGCCAAGGATAGGCGGGTTTTGGGGTAGTGATTCGTGCTAAAGCCGTCTTCGGTCCATTGTGGACTGCGGAGGCAGGGCATGGTGAATCATCTCAAGATGGCGGAATTCCAAGCGATACAAGTATTACACAAGCGGGGCTGGTACTTTGTCCCCACGCTGGCCAAGGCCAATAACGCAATCGTCGCAGGCTCAGAAACATAGGCTGACTAACGTTGCCTTATATAAATCGAGGTCTCCTGCGTTTCGCTGACGAAGGGCTTGAGGATTGTGCGGATTCGGCCGGGATCCTCGGCCTTGCCCGACCAGATACGCTGCAACATGAAAACATCCATCTTGGACACCTCCGGCCAGTGGCGGCCGCGACGCAGCTTGTTTTCCAGATCTTCATACCTCTCGCATTCGCCGCTCTTGGTCGGCAAATGGATCGTGGTCTTGTCACTGATCCGGCCCTCGTGCGTGCTGCCGACGATCACTTCCAAGCCCTCGCGCCGGGCATAGGCGAGCAGGGCTTCATTGACTTCATGACGTTCGGTCCGCAGGGCCTCGATCTGTTCGTTAAGTTCATCGATCTGGGCGGTTAGCCGCGCATGGCGGTTGATCAGCTTAACGCCGGAATCCTTGAGAAATCGGTTGCGTGGCAGAGTGCTGGTCCGTGCCTGGTGGCAGCGGACGGGGCAGAGTTCCTGGAAGCCGCACCAATCGCAAAGACGCGATTCGCAAGGCGGGAAGTCCTCCTCACCCGTCCGCGATTCGATATCCTCGATCTGTCGAATGGTCTGGGCCTCGAGTTCCCTGAGTTGCTTCTCGGTGCGCATGGAACGCAGTTCAACATCGAAACGGACATAGTGCCAGATCAGTTCCACGGCCTTTACGTTCGGCCATTGCCGCTGGACGCCGATCTGGTACAGCGCCAATTGCCGATCCGCTTCCAACTCCGCCTGGCTCGGCAGATGGTTACTGGTCTTGTAGTCGTGGATTTCATAGGTGTCGTCCTTGCGTTTGGCGACGCGATCGATCACTCCTTTCAGTGAATACCGCCCATTCACGCCCAGTTTGATCGCCAGTTTCTTTTCAAGGGCGATGGTCGTGGTTTGCTCGAACGGCGAGTGGCGGGAGTAATATTTGCGCAGCATTTCCCGACCCAGCCGCTGGTAATCGGCCTTGGTCTTGCCCTTGGCCGTGATGGTAACGCCGTCGGCCAATTGCTCCTTGAAGGATTCATCGAACGATCGAAGCAGTTCCTTGACGGTCCATGCCCGCGCAAAGGACTGCTCCGCATAAAGTGTTTCAAGGGCCTGGTGGACGGCCGAGCCAAGGGCGGCCTCGATATTGGCCCCCCGTTCCACGGAAATTCTCTTGCGGTATCGGTAATAAAACTGCCTCGGACAGCGCTCGAACATCTCCAACTTACTGTGTGAGTAGGTCTGCATACTGGATTCCTTCCTTTCAACATTATTCGCCATCAGGCCACGCACTATCGCCGCACAAGCTCTTCGCCTGCACCGGCCTTAGGGCGGTCCACGGGTGAAGGTAAGGCCATCGGCTCTCCGCCACTTCTCAATGTGCCGCCAGAAACCCCATCCGCGGTCGATTCTCGCCCTGGAGCCGGCCTTCCTGCTCCGCGTGGATCGCCTCCTGGAAGTCCGCCAGCGTCACGGGACCGGTGGGACTCCGCAACAAGGCCGACCTGGCCGCGTTGAGCACGACGTTTTTGATCTCACCACCCGAGAGGTCATGCTCGCTGAGCACATCATAGTTCACGTCGTCCGCGACCGGCATGGTCGCGGGAACCAGCTTGGCCCAGATGTGCCGCCGCATGTCGGCCGTCGGCCGCTCGAAGTTCACCTTCAAGGTGATTCGCCGCTCCAACGCGGCATCAAGCGCCGCCTTGCGGTTGGTGGCCAGGATGCACACCCCCTCGAACTTCTCTAATTCCCGCAGAAGAACATTGACCTCACGGATTTCCCACGAACGCCCGCCGTCGTCGCGATTGTAGAACATGGCGTCGGCCTCGTCCCAGAACAGGACCGCATGACGCCGTGTTGCCTCCCGAAACGTGGAGACAATCCGTTTCTCGGTCTCTCCGACGAAGCAGTTCTGTATTTCTGAATAATCCACCGCCAACAGCGGCTTGGCGAGTTCCTTGGCCAGCCCCTCGGCCGCGGCGGTTTTGCCCACCCCCGGCGGGCCACTGAACATCAAGGTGACGCCGCGTCCATAGGCGATGTTCGCGCCAATCCCCCAATCCTTCATCAGTTGATCGTGATATGTTATTTGGACGCAAGCCATCTTGCCCCGGATTTCCCATATGACACTTACAACGGCGTATAATGAGGTGACGATTCCCCTTATGAATACAGGCGAAAATGAACCTCAGGCCGCTGAAATCCGGAGAATGCAATGGGTGAAGCACGCAAGG
>JAAYCU010000396.1 GCA_012729595.1 Phycisphaerales bacterium | reverse complement strand
GTGAAAACTACCTGGCCGAAGAAGCCCTGTCGTTCGTAAGGAGCCCATGGTTCCAGAATCGGCTTTTCGGAACGGGCGATTACCCGTCCCGGGTGGTGCAAATCCGTCAGTAAGGCTCCCAGACAATAGCGCTGGTCAGCGTCGACGCCGTGATATATCGCCAGCCATCCACTCGAGGTTTTGATGGGGACGGCCCCTCCACCGATTTTCAAACTGTCCCATCCCTGGGCTCCGCGCGGACCGCAGACCCAGGCATGATCTCCCCAGTGTATAAGATCGTTCGAGCGGGCCAGCCAGATGGCGGAATCCCCGAGAATACCGGCTGAAGGCCTATGGTAACATATGTATTGATCGCTGATTCGCTCCGGAAAGATGGTCACGTCGCGATTCTCCGGGGCGAAAATAAGCCCTCGTCGTCGAAACATGCGAAAGTCTTCGGTGACGGCCAGGGCGGTGGTTATTCCTCTTCGGGAAACGGCCGTGTAGTTGACGTAATAATGCCCGTCGATCCGGGTGATCCGGGGGTCCTCCACGCCAAACTCTTCGTCTGGCGTCTCTGGGTGGAGGGCCGGGCTGGGGTCTATGCTGAATATTCGGCCGTCGCGACTGCGGGCGATCCTGAGGTGAGATATGGAGGTCAGATATGTTTGCCCACCATAACGAAATACGCGGGAATCAATATCCTCGAAATCAGGATCGCTTCTGCTGACTCGTAACAGGTCGAGCTTTCCGCAAGGGGCGTTCATCCGTAGAATCGGAGCGACAACCTCGTCGTGGCCACAAGGAGGTGATTCGGCGACTCTCAGTAGCAGGAGAATCTCACCGGCAACCTGTACACAGCCGGCGTTGAACACTCCGACTACTCTAAAATCCTTCTGCCAAGGCGGCACGTCCGCGGGACGTATCAGGGGATTTTCTTTATAACGCTGTAAGCACATCAGGCACCTTTATTCGTAGGCTAATTCGGCCACGGCGGTGACAAGAGGATGTTGGCACGCGGCCGACGCAAAGCGCAACAGGCGGGACTTCATCAAAATGAAGCAACCCGCCTGTATGATCCATTAGTTGCGTGTGCTTGTCGGTCGTCCAGCAGGATTGGACCGTTCAAGACTGACGGCTACGATATATTTTCAGAAATATAAACAAGGCGACCACGGCAAGGATCAGAGCGTATTGTATCGGCCCTAATCCTAAAAAAGCTAACAGATTTTGGTGAAACGCGAAGCCTTCCATCTCAGAATCTCCTGACAACAAATGAAAACGCCCCAGTTCCGGGACTACCCCACTCCTTATGGGGTAAGCGGCCTTCGTCAGCCGTCCCATCCTGCAAGAATATTAGGATCAAACGACCGGATCATGTCAAGCGATATGGTCCGGGGTTTAATCTTCAATAAGCATAAAATCGGCCAAAACGGTATCGGCCAGGAGCAGACCCTCGCGGGTCAGGCAAATCCCGTCCGGTGAGACATCCAGCAGGCCCACTTGCTGGTGCTGTTTGGTAATATCGGCAAAAAGGCACAAAGGATCGAAACCTGTTTTCTCCTCGAATTCCCGGCGATTAATACCTTTGGCTGTCCGTAGCATAAGCATGGCCAATTCGCCGGCGCGACGGAAGGGGGGCAAGCATTCGACGTCCATGACGGGTCTCTCATTCCGGTTAAGCATCCTTATATATTCCCGTAAGTCTGTGACGTTTTTCCATCTATGCCCTTGAAGATAGCCCGCGGCCGATGGGCCTAGTCCGATGACGGGTTCCTGGTGCCAGTAGCGAAGGTTATGCAGGCATTGGGCTTCGGGGCGGGCAAAGTTGCTGATTTCATAGCGAGCAAAACCGGCCTCGGTCAGTTGGTCGATCGCGGCCAGATACATCTCTGCCTCCACCTCCTCGGCCACTGGGCGAACCGCCCCCGACTCACGTTGACGGTGCAAATTGGTGCCCGGTTCATAGGTCAGGCCGTAACAGGAAAGATGATCTGGGTTGAGGCCCATGGCCTGGCGGAGATTGTCCTGCCAGGTGGAGAGCGACTGGCCTGGTATTCCGAAAATCAAATCGAGGTTGCAGTGCGGCATGCCTGCCCCACGGGCCAGGCTGACACTGCGGATGACATCCTCGGGGTGATGTCCGCGATTCAGAACCTCCAGTTCCGTTTGATGAAATGACTGTACTCCGAGTGAAAGACGATTGACTCCGCTAACGCGCAACAGCTCGATGGTGGTTTCCTGAACGGTTTCGGGATTGGCTTCCATGGTGAACTCGACATGGGTGTCTGGCCGGACCCATTCGACCAGCCCGGCCAGTAGCCGGTGAAGAAGGTCCATGGGCAGGATAGTGGGGGTTCCTCCGCCGATGAATACCGTTACTATCCGCATTGTTGACGGGTCGAAAGTTGTATGCAATTCTCGCAACAGGGCATGGACAAACGCTTCGGCCAAGTCAGGCTCGATGTGTTGCGAAACAAAATCACAATAACCGCATTTGCGACGGCAGAAGGGGATATGGATGTAAAGCCCGACGTCCACTACGATGCTCCGGAACCCTTACAGCTCCGACTCCGGCCGTTCCAGAGGAGCAAGCGGCCCAATAAGCTCCTCGACGGATGGTTGTTCCCAGCGGGCGTCGGCGTTGATCGCTCCGTCCTTGCTGAGCCGGAACAGCAGGTCAATGATATCGGCATAACTTATCCCAAAGCCGCGTAAAGCGCCGTTAATATCCCGCTCAGGGTTTTCGCCCAGGAACCGGACCAGTGGAGCGACCGCCAGTGGGGCGCGGGCCGGACCGGCGATCACCTCCCCCTGAGGATTTTTTCGAACAATGGACAACGTGTCGGCATCGACGCTGGCGGACAGAGTCAGGGGTTTGCCGGAATCGGCATAGAGCAGGGGCGGTCGAAACATCATCCGAGGTCCGCCAATCAGAGCGATTCTCGGTTCCTCGGTACGACGCACATAGATCAGGGGAGGTCCGTCAAAAAAGACCACTTCGAGTATGAAATTGACCGGTTTAGCTCCGACGATGAACTTTTCCACCATGCCGGGATCGACGGTGCGTAACGCTTCATAAGCTGCGATGCGAATAGATACGTCAGGGTCGCCGAGCAATTCCTTCAGGGCCGGCCCGGCTCGCCCTGGCATGGCACATGTACCTAATTCACGAATCGCTTGTTGGCGGAATATACTGCGCCGATCACGGGCATGACGCAGAACTCCTTCGATCGCGGTGTCGTCCATTAAGCGGAGGCCTGTCCTGGCCGTATAGTAGTTCACATGCGGTCGGGTGTCCGGGTAATGTTCACGGAGGATAGGAATAATGGTCTTGCCAAGCCCTTCCAAGGAGAGGGCTACGTCCTCCCAGGGGGCGTCAGGCTGGGCCAGCTCTCCGATCAATTCTCCGGCTCGCCGCTCATGCACCTCCCGGGCCACGGACAATGGCAGATGCCGGACCAGTCGTAAGAACTGCATCTCTCGGTCCTTGTATTCCTCGGGTAGATTGATGTCGACATTTGTTGAACTGATCCCGTCGGCGATTTTCGCATATTGGGTGCTTTTGAATCGCTGATTGATGGCCGTCTCCACCTGGCGCACGGTGCTGTAGGATTCAAACGTGAGAACCAAACTCATGCGGCGGTTTTCAGTATTGATGCCGCCGCCCAGGATGCGTCCCTCGCGAAAATTGGCGACAGTTGCCCCTTCGCTTTCCGAAACAAACGGATTGACGAAGACGGTTCCTTGGGCGGTGGCATGAGTCCGCCCCTCGAGTTGCGGGTTATCCGGGTTGTAGAGTTTAAGTTCGCAGGGCTTGAGGATTCCGCCTGCCAGGGATGTGGAATCCAGATCAACCGCGCGGACGGTAACATCGAGCCGCCGCCCCTTAAGGGCTCCCACGGGGATAATCGCATCGACCTGGACCACCGCCGTATTGGGGCTGTTCAGGATGTCGTCGGCGGTTGCGCTGCGGGGCCATTCGTTGGGGTTGGCCGACTTGGCCCGCCGAACCTCGCGAGCAACATGATCACGATAAGTCGGCTGACAATTGGTGCCTCCGGTTCCGGGTAAACCGACCACTAACCCGTATCCGCGTACACGCAAACCTTGCGCGCCGCGCAGGTAGGTGACCTCTCCCACCGTGCCGGCCATAGCCCGTGAATTGCGGGTCAGCATGGCTTGCGTGGTTTCATCCAGAGTGCCCGCCGGCCTGGTTTCCGTGGGTTTTCGGGAAAACAAGGGCAGGCTCCAGTCGAAATCGCTGCATCCAGCCAGCAGCAGCAGGATCGCCGACCATGAACGGCGATATGTCAGGGTATGTTTGAGTATCATCACCGATGCGCCTCTGGTTGAAAACTAGAAACTTCTGCCGGGCGGTTACATTATAAGGTATGTATTCGCTTAAGGGAGACTACGGGTGCCGGATACATGTCCAGTCCGGAACCCCTGACGGCTCATCACGGTTATGCTAAATTATCCCACAGACCGTTGACTGTCAACGTATGGGCTGCCTCAACGGCCAGGCTGCGAGGGTCCCGGGCGGGTTCGTTCACGCCAGCCCGTGACCCGGATCGAGGAGCGGGAGCCGGCCCCTCGTCACGGCCAAGTTGCGTCTCGGTAATTTTTTACCGTTTCGGATACATCAGGCTGGGGGGGGCTGGGAAATAGCGTGCCACCAGCGGCCTGAGTCGGTTCACATCAGCGGGATGCACCTGCTTCTTGTCCGACCAGATGGCCAGTTGCAGTGCCTCGCGACAAGGGCACGGGTTATCCAATCGCGTTGCCAGGGCGGGAATGACCGATCTTAGCAGGGCGATGGCGTTTTCGGTGGCGGCCTGCAAATTGCCGATTATCTCGGCGAGTAGTTGGCCACGGTCCATGCCTGGTTCATGTGGTCGCCAAGAGTCGTAATCCGTGGGTAAAGCCAGCAGGGTGTAGCACATCTCCGCTTCGCGGGCCAGCTTGGCTTCGGGCAAGGCCGTCATGCCGATCAGGTCTCCACCAATTTGCCGGTGCATGCGTGACTCGGCTGCGGTGGAAAATGCCGGCCCTTCCATGCATATATATGTTCCGGCTGGGTGTACGACGGTATCCATCCCGCTGTTGGCCTCGATGAGTAACTGACGCAACATCGGGCAAAACGGTTCGGCGAATTCTACGTGGGCGACCATGCCCGAATCGAAAAATGTGTTTTCCCGACGATAGGTCCGGTCGATCAACTGATCGCAGACAACCAGATGTCGCGGTTGGAACTCTTCACGCAGGCTGCCGGTTGCCCCGCTGGCAATGACATGGGTTACCCCAAGTTGCTTCAGGGCGAACAGATTGGCCCGATACGGGATCGTGGAAGGATTGAGCAGGTGTCCAGGACCGTGCCGCGACAGAAAGGCGATATCAACACCTTGCCAGCTAGTCAGAAGAATAGGGCCGCTAGGCGATCCGAAGGGGGTATCTATTTGTACCTCCCGCCCCGCGACTTGTTCCGCGAAGGCCTGGCCAAGTCCTGATCCGCCGATGATACCGATCCTCGCCTGATTCACTGTGTCATCCTTATCGTGTCTGATGGTTATGGTTGTGGTTGTATAACCCGCGAATTTCGAGGTTGGATTATAACCCTTGATCGACTGGTCTGCGAATGCGAGTTCCCGGGTCTTGCGATCAGCGATAACCGTGTTGACGGACTACTCGGTTTTGAATGCGGCGGGTTACGTTATGCTTGGGTGTCGGACGGAAGCATCGATAAGTAACCCATAATTACAAGACAGTGCTGCATCGCGGCGTCTTCATGCTCAAGATGGTCTTTTTGGATACTTATGGGCGTGTCGGCCCACTCGGTAAGATTCGGGCAATATCATGGGTTGGCGCAGGGAGTTCAGGGCAGTCGGATTTTCTCTGGTTGTAAGTGGCTCCGCGGACCGGTTGCTCAAGGTACGTGGCCAATCGGTAGCAAGCGGATGCTGAAGTGGGTGCTTCATGTTGTAGTGTTGGTGGGGCGCTATATTGCCTATTTTTACAATGTTTTGGGTCTCGAATCTGGGGACAAGTATCCAGTTTGTTTTTTAGGTTGATATTATGTGAGCTAATGGGTAAGATTAGTTAAGTAGCGAGTAGGCGGGGTGGCCTTCGCTGCTTGTGTACCCGTCAGGTTTACCCATATCGCCGGAGGGGAAGGCAATTTAGGTTGTCTTCTGTATCTGAACCAACAGGTAGCGGGAGAGCGTAACGTGACCGGCACCGTTCAGAGCTACATTCCCTCGGTTCTTTCAGGCATCATACAAGCGGATAATGGAGAAAGGCTGCGTTTCGAGCTCGGCCCTTGTCTGATCGATCTTCACGGTGGAGACATCGTGGAATTCGAGCGATCCGGTAATGGCCGGGCGGTGGCGGTCAACGTGGTACTCCGTCTGCGCGGAGTTGACTTACTGAACGAACGGAACCGGGCCTTGGTTAATGAGTTCCACCATACGGTGCATATTGAGGCTTAATCCCGTCCTGTGGATAACGTCTTTTTTCTTGCCGGGGCGGCGGCTATACTGATTGCCCATGAACAGGATTCACTGGTCAAAGCTCGATATCTCCGGCGGTAAATATCTCCGAAGCGTCGGGTTGATCGGTATGGCCTTGCTTTCCCTGGCGGCGGGTTGCTCGACGGTGGCCCACGTGGTCGATCCGCTTAATCTGCGTGGCCTGGGTCAACAGCCAATCAGGGTGGGCATTACCCGGCTTGAATTTCCTCCGCCTCTGTTCGTTCCGAAACACAGCCTGTTTAACGACAATATGGCTATCCACCTTAATAAGCCTGTCTGCTTTGAGTTGCTGAACCCGCGGCAGATCCGAGTGCATCTGGGCACTGGCCGATTGCATTTCGCCATGTTGTCGGCCGGCGATTTTGAGCAAGTTGCCTCTGCGGACACTTACGAGATACTGGCGGTTCCCAAGGATATGCGGGGCCGGACCATTCGTCAGGGCTTGATCGTTGTGGCTCCGAACTCACCATGGCAAAGTCTCGGAGATCTTAAGAATCAGCATTTTCATTTTCTTCAGCGGGACGATTCGCTTAATGATGCGGCCCTCGGGGCCCTTCTGGCCGCAGGGATCAGTAAGAGCGAGCTGAGCCAGGGGTTCTTGGGGCTTGGTACGAATCTGGGCATGCGCCACATCAACTCCGTGGAAGTAGCCAAGAGGGTGGTATTGGATCCGAGGGCTGCGGGGGTGATCGATGAGGACGATTACAGTCAGTGGATGCAGACTGGCGGAAGCCTGATGCTATTGAATCCTTCGCGGGATGAGGTGAGGGTCATTGCCCGCACGGTAGCGGTGCCGGCC
>JAAYCU010000395.1 GCA_012729595.1 Phycisphaerales bacterium | reverse complement strand
GGTTGGCGATGTGCTGGCGACTGCCCCGCTTCTCATCGCAGGCGAGCACGACCCTCTCCCGTAAATCCATTGAGTAGGTCATGCATATATATCGGCAAATGATACGCTATTTCGTGAAATGCTCTAGCGGGACAGACTGGTCGGAACGAGAAGTCGATCTTATCGTCGCCGACTATTTCGACATGTTACGGTTGGAACTCCTGGCTCAGCCTTACAATAAAACCGAGCATCGCCGAAAAATTCGTCAACAGATCAACGACCGATCCGATGGTTCGGTAGAATTCAAACATCAAAATATCAGCTCCGTCCTCGTTAATATGGGTTATCCTTACATCAACGGTTATAAGCCACGCGGCAACTATCAAAAACTCCTTGCTGATCGCGTGGAAGCATTTCTTGTCGAACATCCCGATTATTTCGATCATCTGGCGGATGCTCAACTCCTGAATCCCAATTCGATTCCCGCATTCGGCAATATCTTTGTGAATCAACTCTTTGAATCACCTCCTGAGAGGATCATTATTCCTGAATCATCGAACCAGCCATGGATATCCCGACGGGGGCGGAAAACCGACTTCATGCGGCGCGATGCCGAGAACCGCCGATTGGGGCGATTGGGGGAGGAATTTGTGGTCGAGGTTGAAAAACAACGGCTGCTTGCCGCAGGACGGGATGATCTGGCTGACCGAGTCGAATGGGTCGCCCAAACCAGAGGGGATGGCATCGGATTTGATATCCTGTCTTTCGATGAGCGGGACGAATCAGAGCGGTTGGTTGAGGTGAAGACGACGGGCTTGGGCAAGTTCTTCCCGTTCTATGTCTCGGTCACGGAGGTTCTCTGCTCGGAGGATACCGGTCAGCAGTATCATCTCTACCGGGTATTTGATTTCTCGATCTCTCCCCGACTGTATGTACTCCGAGGGGCGCTGTCGGCGACGTGCCGACTTGATCCGGTTCAGTATTGTGCGGTGATTTGACTCTTTTATGGATACAACGCTGTGACCGATCTTGACGATCAACTTAACGGTTATCGACTAGCGAAGTTACTTTGTGATATGGGCATCGTGGTGACGATCAATCGCTCTCGTATGGGCGAGTATGTTGTGACCGCCACGGATAATGGGCAGGCGTACAGGCTAATGGGTAATCAACTGTATCCCATGATGGTTGAACTCTCCCGACAGGTTGGAGTTGAGGATATGGAATAGAATCACAATCTGCCGCCGACTTTATTAAAAGTCTCCGCATGAATGATTACTCGAAACGCATACCTGACGTGAAGGTTCTTGATTTCCTTATGTGGTCGGCAGGGAAGCTCGGTTTGTATTGATGTATCTCACTGTCTGGACGGAAAGAAAAGGCTATCGGGAGGTCACCATGAGCCGTTGTGAACATTGTCAATATTTTGAAATTGTGATGGTACAAGGGCCAACGCCTTGGGATCGCCTCATCGGTCATTGCCATCGATTCCCGCCGACGGTGGGGAAACCCACACCATTGAAAGCCGAGGTAGAAAGAGCAGACCTATCGCATTTCCCATTGGTCAAGGCAGGTGAGTGGTGTGGCGAGTTCCAGCAGACCACAACAAATCTGCGGCGGTCATGGGCTCCAGCCCTGAAGGAACGGCTTACGCAGGACATGCGGCTGGTCGTCTCGTCCCGCGAGGCGACAAAGATGTGTGGGCGTGTGCGAAAAGCATCTCTACACGTTGTCCGCCAAAGGTGATCTGCCGAAGGTACAGATCGGGTCTCGTCGGGTCTGCTATCGGATCGAAACACTTCGAGCCTGGGTCGCTGCTCACGAGAGCTGAGCATTTTCGCCATGGGACTCCAAAGTCTTTGGGAACATCAGGATTGGAGGGGTGGCTTGAATCTTGGTGCCATATTCCCCTTGTCGGGGTTTCCTTATGGCTAGTTCGTCTTGGCTCGCTCGTCGGAAGACTGTCCCAGGCGGTGGTAAAAGACACTCGTTTTCGCCGAATAGTAGCGTTTTTTGAGGCTTGGAGCATCGTTTAGCGGGCATGAAATACTCCTGACGGCATCTCGTTAGTAATGCTCCAACGCCGAAGCTGTTCGAACGGATGGTTTTTGCAAGTCCGTTGTCCCCCCGTAGCATCTCCCTCGTCAGTTTCACTCAAGAAGAAGCAGCCCGTAGTAGTTCTGCTTACAGCTTGGGCTCGTCACCACCTCGATTGGAAAACCAGCGTCCCGCGCCGTCCGAAAGACATCGATGCCGCAAGCCTCCATTGCAGGTCTTGCCTGTTTAGTATGCCTACATCCGTGCTCCAATGCACAGCTCGGACACATGTCACAAGGACCGCAGGCGAAGCCAAACGCTTTGTAGAACCCCGCGAGAAAGGCGTTTCTCTCCAGCTTGGCGATCATAGGGCGCACGTCGGTTCCCGCCTCACAGTGGATCAAGATCGCTCGCGTATACTCGTCGAGCATTTTGCGGGTTTCCTCGGGAGTGGGTGAATGGGGTGGACACAGCAGGCTCGATCCAAAACCATCGCAACCGTAGCGGCACTTCCACCTCACCCAGCAAGCCGTAAACACCTTCGTCGTTGAAATCACCTTGGCATCCAGCGCTCCGAGGGAGAGGGCCTTCCTGCGGATGGTTTCAGTTGTGGTCCTTTTTCGGGTTTTGTTGGTTACTTGTGCCATCTGTTTTACTCCTCGACGGATACTGACTGGATCCCCCCTCATGATATCGTTACCGATGCCATTTCCAACCCGCAAAACCAGATCCTATTGAGGTTTGATGGGCGACAATTAAAATTCCCTCCCGACGACAATTAGAATTCCCTGATTTTGGCGAGGATTTTGGCTATCCAGATGCTCTTTGATGTAAAGGACTACGATAATCTGCCCGAAGGGGGGCCGGAGCGGGTGATTACAATTTCCCGACATAACCTGCATCGGACCCTACAAGCGGCCGTCAAGCGGGCGGAAATGACCCCCTGGCCAGACCTGTTTCAAGCCCTGCGCCGGTCATGCGAGACGGAATGGGCCTTGACCTACCCGCAACACGCCGTATCGGCCTGGCTTGGCCATTCCGAAGCCGTCTCCCGACGCCATTATCTTCAGGTGCCGGATAGTCTTTTCGACGCCGTTTCGGGGGCTGGAAAAAGCGTTGCAGAATGCGCTGCAAACTTGCCGGGAACTGAGCGGAATTGCGCGGAAATCGGTCAGAGTGCCGTAGAGGCATGTACTTCCCCGACCAATGAAAAACCCCAAGATAACCAATGTTTTCAAGGGGTTTCTGATGATGGGCCCGGAGGGATTCGAACCCCCGGTCAAGCGATATGCAGTCGCCATGCCGGCAAAGTCACCTCACATCTTTAACAATGGACTCTCCGCGTACTCTGTCTCTCGGAGGCCGATTTGGCGAATGCCGCGATCGTATCGTCAGGCACCCGGTCTCTCTCAATCCTGGGCCGTACCGCTGGCCTGGGCTTGCGATGCCCATGGGGTCGTTGTCACCCACCACTGGTGCATGTTCGTTTTGGCCCCTGCGTAGCTCACGTCGGAATGGATCAGAAGCCGTTTCGGCGTCGCGGGATCGTATTTGCCGATGACTTCGTTGGCGGAATAGCAATCTCCTCCGCCTGGAGTCTGCAACCTGCTCATCAGTACAATTCCCTCATCCCAATGGATGCCGTCCCGCGATGAGTAGAGTACGAAGTTGTGCGGCCCCGGGTCGTCACCCACCAGCTTCCGCGGGTTGCTGCCGCTTCGCCCTT
>JAAYCU010000394.1 GCA_012729595.1 Phycisphaerales bacterium | reverse complement strand
CGGCCCCACGTCGGGCTATGGCTTGCAGCAGCCGGCCTTGCATCGAGCCTACCAAGCCTACCGGACGGTCCGTCCGGGAACGACCGACGTGAACGAGTCGGCCGCGTGCCTGTTCATGATCGTCAGCATTGCAAACCCTCGCGACATGGAGCACTTCCGCCCCGACGAGATTGGCGGTTTCGACAGCAACCGCCCCAACTTTTTCGTCGATGCCTGGGGAAACCCAATCGGGTTCCGGCGATCGCCCAGCGGCTTCACGGACTCCGACATCCAAGATTCGTCCAACCTCTTGCCGCTGGTCGTTTCGGGCGGCCCGGACGGGAAGATCGGGCTGACCAACACCGGCGCGCCCGTTGCTTCCGGCCACACCGAATACGGTACCCATTACGACAATATCCACAACCACCGCTTGGACATACGATAACATGGTACGTACATCGTCCATAACCGCGAAGCGGTCGAACACCGGAGCGAAGGGTCGCGCAATCCGCCACGGCCTGACGCTGATCGAACTGGTCATTGTGGTTGCCCTGCTGGGCCTGCTGACGGCCATTGCCATTCCGGGCGTTCAGATGGCGGTCGAAGGCCGGGCCGTTCGCGAGGCGGCGCGTTCGGTCAACGTCTACCTGGGCGCGGCGCGCAACCGGGCCAAGGTCACCGGCCGACCCGTTGGCGTCGCCTTCCAGCGGTTCTCCAGCGACGATCCCTACTACAATATGTGCATTACGCTGCATCAGGTGGAGACGCCGCCCTCGTATGCAGGCGGGACCATGTCGTCGTATGCCCAGGTGTATTTCAGCGGTAGCGCCTTGACGGCGCAACTTTCGGACGGCGCCGCTACGGTTACCAAGGTTAAAGTGGGCGATCACATCCAATTCAATCACCAGGGACCGTGGCACCGAATTACCGAGAACAATAATGGAGCCCTTACGTTATATCCGGAACCGAATCGCATGTATCCGTTGCTTAACGGCGTGGCCATGCCGTACGAAGTGCGGTGTCAACCGCGACTGACCGGAACCACGGCCATTCTGGAGCGGGCCGCGTATTCCAAACCGCTCCAGTTGCCGCTGGATGCCGTGGTGGACCTGACCTTCTCCGGCTTGAAGGCCGATCCATCCAATCATTTTTCCTGTGCAACCCCCGGCAATACGGATCCCGTTGTCGTCATGTTCTCGCCTAGCGGCGGGTTGGAAGGAGTCTACTATGGCTCCAATCGCAAAGACGGTGAAAAGGTATACTTGCTCATCGGCAAGCGGGACCGTATTCCCGGCACGAGTGCCGACGATGGGTTGAGCAACCTGCGCGACCCGGAATGCCTGTGGGTCACGGTCAGTCCGCGCAGCGGGCTGATCAACACGGCCGAAAACGCCCAGGTCGCCGACGATTCGCAGATTACCGCGGCACGTGATTTCGCCGACGACCAGCAAAGTATGGGAGGGCGGTAGTATGTTTCCCAGAAAAACGGCCACTACTGTGCACGCCTGCAGCCCGGCTCGTGCGGGCATCAGCCTTATGGAGGTGCTCATCTCCATCTTCGTCGTCTCGATCGGGCTGTTGGGCATCGCCGCACTTATCCCTGTGGCCAACTACTCGCTGGTCGAAACCAGCAAGTCCGACCGTACCGCCGCCTGCGGCCAGGCCGCCATGCCCGACGTCCGTGTCCGGGCACTTGTTGATCCGGATATCTGGGCACCGTCCAACCGCGTGCCCTTTGACAATGCAAGCACATACATTATCGATCCGCTTGGAGAAGGCGTTAGCTTTGGATCGGTGCCGACCGTTGTGCTAAACGCGTTTGTTCCCGAATCAGCGCATGTGCGTAGAGATCGCGTTTTTCTGTGGCAGGACGATCTCCTCTTCGACATGGGCCAGGACGATTCGGCTCGCCCAGAAGGTTTCGATCTGGACGGTGACGACAAACCCGATGCGCCTGTCTCCGAGCAGTCGTACTCCTGGTTTCTGACGGTCACCCCGTCGCCCATGCTGGAAGGGGCCAACAACGAGCGGCGACGGTGTACTGTCTCTGTTGCGGTGTGTTATAAGCGCGACTTCGCCGTCGCGCCAACTGAAGTGACTGCTGGAGTTGTGTGGGGGAGGACGCCGGCTGGCGTCATGATTAGCGGTGTCAAGCTTCCCGATGGTTCAAACGTAGATATGGCGCAATGGGTCTTGCTAAAAGGGCTTCGCAACGTAGGCGGCAGTGATGTTGTTCATGCCCAATGGTACCGGGTGGCCGCAGGTTCCGGTCTTTACTACGTGCTCGAGGGGCCGAACTGGCCCGCTCTGCCTGGTTCGACGCCGGACGAAGAGCCGTATGAACTCAAAGCAGCGAATGCAAAATTGATTATTTTGCCTTCCGTTTTGGGCGTGTACACAACCACGGTGGAGCTGAACCGCGCGCCCCAGTGGCTGCGATAGGCGGCGGGCCGACGAGAAGGCAAGTAGGCAAGCGTCAAGAAATCCGAAGGGCAAACGGATCCTTGCAATTGAGGAAACCGATCATGCGATACGCGAAACACAAATCCCGGCGCGGCGTGCTGCTGCTTGTGATCCTGGCGCTGCTGGCCATGTTCGGCATGGTGGCCGTCACCTTTGTGGTGGTTGCCAGCCAGGCGCGCATTGCCGCCGAAGCGCACCAGCGCATGGACGAGACCACCGACCCGCCCCGCAAACTGCTGAACGCCGCCCTGATGCAGGTCCTCCGCGGCAGCACCAACGACGCATCCGCCATCGGACCCCATAGCCTGCTCGAAGATGTGTATGCCTTCGACAACGCCGTCGGTCCGTTTTCCCCTTCGATTGTGACGGAAGCAAGCACGGGCGGGTTGATTGAAGTCGGCACCTCCATGTCGCTGCTGGATGCGCGGCGCTGTGTGGGCGGTGTGTTGACCGTCACCGACACGAGCACGAAGCCCAACATCATGATCGGCCGTAGCGCCCGCATCGTCGACGCCATCGACGTTTCCAGTTCGATCCGGCTGCGCATTCTGCCTTTCGAAGGTGTCAGTATTTCCGATGCGGTTACGAAGCTCGGCGACAGTTCTACCGTCTTGGTCAATCGAACGCCGTTCACGGGTCCGGGATTCACCACGGAGGCACTCGAGCCGGGGAACACGGCCAACCGAAACAGCGGCGTGTACGCGAACGAAGACTACGACGCGGCCGACTTCCAGAACATGATGCTGGCCGCACCGATCACGGATTCTAGCGGAAACCTGCTTCGAGTCATCCCGTCGCTACATCGACCGGATTTGGCCGACTACTGGAATAAGTTGGGGACTGGCGTCATCGAGAACTATATCCTTCGCCCCACGAAAGACGCGCATGACAAGTTTACTGGGGGCAATGCTAACCCAAGTAGTGATCCATTGGGCTTCGATCCCGTGGAGGGCCCCTGGGACGTGGACAACGACGGCGACGGTTTCATGGATAGTGTCTGGGTCGATCTGGGCATGCCTGCCCAAGCCTCGCCCGACGGGCAGTTGTACAAGCCCCTGTTTGCCATCCTGTGCGTCGATATGGATGGCCGTCTCAATCTTAATGCACACGGTTGCCTCGCACAGATCAATAGCGATCCCACCAATCCATCTGGCGATTATTATGTTGCTCCTACGCCGAGTACCGGTCAGCAGTTTGCCGCAGGAACAGTCGAGGTTCGTGGCCAGGGCTACGGCCCTTCCGAGATCAACCTCGGTGCTCTGTTTTCCTCGCCACTGGCCAACAGTAACGCCTATCAGGCACTCCTGACGGGCACAACCGACTGGCAAGGGCGTTACGGTCAGGAAACAGCGCCTGTACCCGGTCGTTCGGGTGCCGATACGCTTGGCCAGAAACGTTGGTTCAATTATACGTACAGCACCGGATATTCGGCCGGGACTAGCGATGCCTATGCGTCACCGCCCGACTTGCAGGGGACGATCGCAGTCGGTCTTGATCTGGCAGGGCGTCCGCTTTGGGACCAAAGCTATTGTGGACAAGCGGGTGCAGATAATCCCTATGAGTTGAATCCGGTGGATCGCACAACGAGGGGTGCTGTGAATACCAGTGGAGAGGATGTGCTCTTCTCGTCGGCCGAACTCGAACGTATCCTTCGTTGCTACGACCGCGATACACTTACGTTGCCTCCCCGTCTTCTCAAACTCTTTGATGCCGGCAGTATCGACGCCCGTTACCTGCGACATCTCCTGACCACCGATAGCATCGACGTTCCGGTCCCGGGCCGTGTTCGAGATCCGAAAACGGGAACTTGGTATGCGACTTTGCTCGAATTGCTTCAGGCACGGGGGATCGATGCCGCCCGCGCGCAGTATCTTTTCGGCGCCGATTTGACGGCTGGCCGTAAGTTGAATTTGAACCGACCGCTTCAAATGCGTGTAGACGGTGAGACAACACAACAGAGGGCGGAGTACTTTGCGGCACGGCAATTCCTTGCAAGGCACCTTTTCTGTCTGGCGATGTTGCTTCGCGACGAGGGTTACGCGCTTCCTTTTCCAGCAGACCCGGATATCCCCGATGAGGCAACCAAGCAGAAACTCACCATTCGCCGTATTGCCCAGTGGGCAGTCAATGTCGTTGACTTCATCGACGCCGATGATACGATGACACCCTTCCAATATGTGGAAGACCCCTTCACTGGCAGCACCGCCTGGCCTACTGGAGAACCGTCGAATACCGACAACCTTGTCTGGGGCATGGAGCGACCGTGCCTGCTGTTGACTGAGACTCTTGCATTTCACGACCGCGGCGTTGCAGACCGGGCATGGCCGGCCAGTGGAACTGATCCGGAGAATTATCGACGGCAAGACAAGGATCCAGCCAGTACTGTCGACGACCCAAAGCCGGGCGACGACGATCTGGACCAGCTCCGCGTTCCCCAAGGCTCTTTGTTCGTAGAACTCTATTGCACTACGGAACCGGGCGCGAAGCCGACCTCCGACCTCTACGACACCGCAACCGGAGCTCTTGACGTCAACAAACTTACCGGAAAGCCTGGAGACCGTCGGTCTCCTATCTGGCGATTAGCGATTACCAAAATCGCTCGCCCGAACGCAGGGGGCGCCAGCCCAAACGATATTGCAACGCGATTGAATGCTAAGCCTGCAACATTCACCCCGCAGACCGACATGGGCACCTCTGTTCTAGTACCGAGCGCGGCTAGTGATATTGAACTCGATCGGGCTGTCTCGTTTGCTCGTGTTACCGACAACCTTGTGTATCCGAGCAGTTGGCCTCCCGTATATGAGATTCGAGCCGGATCCGGCCAATTGCAGCCGGGGGAATATCTCTTGCTTGGTCCACGAGTGAAAACCCCTGTCGGATGGACCACCGGTGTTCCGGGAGACCCCTCGCCGCAATACATCAGCCTGGACCCGATCGAGGTTACCGCAAACCAACTAGGCGGAAGGGCCTACCCCGGAAGTGGCCAAATCAAGACACCCAAAACGATGATCGCCACGGGAGGCGACAACGAGATTGGGATCAGTGTCTCCGAACCCATTTATGCGAACCATTATCCTGCAGCTACGCACACCGGTCCGGATGGCGTCAAAGACTGGTACGGCGATCCGACCAACGGACCGTTCCTGGACAAGCCGCTGGACGCTCAGTCAGGCAAAGGCTATCCTCTTGCCGAAGATTGGGATGGCGACAAAGGCACTGCGACGAGGACAACCTTGCGCTACAAGTATGTGCTGCTCCAGCGACTCGCAGATCCCACACGACCGTACAATAAGACGAAGAACCCCTATCTCACGGTCGATTGGATGCCCATTGACCTGACCGTGTTCAACGGGAACGATCGCCATCCGGAACTGCGAAGTCCATCCGAACAATGGCCTCCCGCATGGTCGGTTGATCCCGATACGGGCGATGAAATTGACTTTGAATGGGATATCGACGATCCCAATGCCGACGATCCCGATGATGTTCGATTTGAGACTCGTGAACGTGGCGCGAAAGGGAGTACCAAACCACATCTCTGGGAGCAAGGCGTATCCGTGGAGCCAGAAGAGAGTTCAGAAGGCACATCGTCGCCGCAAGCGCAATTCGCACACATTCTTACCCACTCGCTCGGTTTCCTGAATACGACATTCGGAAACGATGCGAATCCTCCTGGTTTGACAGCGCCCGCCGAACACGTGGGCGACCCGACAAATCCTTTCCCTTGGGTCACATGGAACAATCGGCCATTGGT
Organism: Phycisphaerales bacterium; assembly: GCA_012729595.1. GTDB lineage: Bacteria > Planctomycetota > Phycisphaerae > UBA1845 > PWPN01 > JAAYCU01. Next base: position 3,685 of record JAAYCU010000394.1, on the reverse strand, counting down.
CAACTCATACGAAGTGATGCTGGTGCCCGCTACATCGGCAACGAGTCACGGTTGGGAGTACACCATGGCGTCGGGTAGCGGGCCGTCCTCGCCATACACCCCCGCAGGCGTTTCTGGTCAATACGTCTACAACGCCGACGATGTTGGTTACGCACACCTGCTGAATTTCTTCCACTCTTCCAATACAGCCGGAAACGCACCCCAATTCCATCGTATTTTCGATTTCCTTGCTGTTCCTTCGCGATTTGCAGGGGGACAATCGTACGTTGCGAATCATCCGCTTCCCAACGATTTCGTACCTCAAAAGGACGCCGCCGGCAATTGGACGCTTCCGGCGCGATACGGTATTGGTCCGGAATTGGTTCCCACCTACCGCGAGCCGGGAAAGATCAACTTGAATACCATCTATAGTGAGAAGGTCTTCCGCGGTCTGATGAATGGCTTTGATGCTGGCGGCAACCTTTGGGACCAGTTCCGTGTCAGCCGGCGCGGCTATGATTCAACGGCCGACCCTGCGGACTACCCGACCGAGTTCGCGCGCCCATTTCGCTCCACCTCGGGCGCCCACCTTTGGCCGGGGACGGCCCTTACGCCGGACCGCGACATCGAGTCGGGACTGCTGCGCAGCGACCCGGATAATCCCGAGAAACCCTTGTTCGCCTTCGAATCAACCAGCGACATCAACGACACCGGTCGCAATCCCTACTTCCGTTACCAGGGGCTGATGCGACTGGCCAACCTGACCACGACCCGCTCGAACGTGTATGCCGTGTGGATCACCGTCGGCTACTTCGAGGCCAAGCCTACATCCGACACAACCATTCCCGGCGGTTATATTCTCGGACGCGAAATGGGCGCCGAAACGGGCGAGATCAACCGGCATCGCGCGTTCTACATGATCGACCGGTCCGTTCCCGTCGGCTTCGTCCGCGGCGAAGATATGAACGTCGAAAATGCCATTATGCTCCAGCGATATATCGAGTAGAAGATGGAAGTTGGAAGCTGGAAGCTGGAAGATCGGAGCTGGGAGATCGGAGATCGAAACGCGCTAACGCGGCCGACCAGCCGCGCTCGCGCGTCACTGAAAACTGAAAACTGAAAACTGAAAACTGAAAACTGACACCATCATGAACGCGCAAATGACTCCTATCCTGCCGGCGAGGTTGAATGCGCGCGGCGGGTATACACTGGTAGAAATCCTGGTCGCCACGACATTGACGCTCATCCTCATGTTCGCCGTGGTGCAGATCTTCGCCATGATCAGCGGTAGTGTGAGCGACTCGCGCGCGTTGCTCGAAATGAACGACCGGCTCCGCTCCGCCAAGACACGCCTGCAAATGGACCTCGAAGGCCTTACCGTCGTCCCCCTCCCGCCCCGCGGCGAAGAAGACGACGGGTATTTGGAGATTATCGAAGGGGCGGTGGGCGTGTCTACGGCCATTACGACCGTGGCACGCAATTATTCTGAGGGCAACGACCCCGATACCACCGTGGGCGACTTCGATGACGTGCTCATGTTCACCACGCGGAATGTACGAACGCCGTTTGTGGGAACCGTCGGCGGTGCAACGGTCGAGTCGGACGTGGCCGAGGTCGCGTGGTTCGTCTACGGCAACCGGCTCTACCGCCGGGTGAAACCGGTTGAATATCATTCTGCCACTGGCCGGCCCGATCTGTCTGATCTGACACTGCGGACGAACCGCAATCAGTTGGTCAGTCGCACAGGGACCCTCGTATCGTTGCCGGATAATACAACGGCTCGCGACTTCTGGGTAGGAAAGGGAGACGAAGACTCGAGTGGCACCGAATTAACAAAAGGCAGTTTTGTTGCCGACGATGATGACGTCATCCTCAACAACGTCATCGGATTCGACGTGAAGGTGTTCGATCCGCTCTACAATGACTACGTTGACCTGGGGTACAAGCCAGGCATGTCCACGCCCACGTCATTCAGCGAGCTTGGCCAGTCTACGTCGTCTTTAACCGGTAAGCGCATCTATGACACGTGGTCGACAAGTTACGGATCGGACGAGCCTCCCTATCCGTCCGCCCTTCGTGGCATCCAGATCAAGATTCGCGTGTTCGAGCCGGACAGCCGGCACATCCGCGAGGTGACCGTTATCCAGGATTTCCTGCCCCGGTAAGAGGGAGATGGAAGCTGGAAGGTGTCAGGTGTCAGGTGTCAGTAACGCGCTCGCGCGGAGGACCAAACGCGGTCCGTGGAAACGTGCGCGGATGCGCAAACGCGCCCGTGGCGATGAGACGCACCGCGCCAGCGCGTTACTGACAACTGTCAACTGTCAACGGTTACCCTCCCATCTCCGATCTCCCATCTCCGATCTGCGATCTCCGATCTCCGCCCCCCCGGCCCCCTGCGTTACGCGCCAACGGCCGTTCATTCGCGCACATTCGCCGTAGGCGATTCGTACCGTAGCCAGGGGTAATCACCCCTGGAAACCGTGCGCGACACCCCAATTCCCCGAATCTCCCGCCGCCTCCGGCGGCGGGAGATTCGGGGGGGGGCATTTTTTCGTGGAACCCGGTCCTGGGACGTTGTCCCAGGCTACGATACGGATCGCCTACGGCGAAAACGCGCCGGGGGCGGTAGAGTTAGGCGCGAGCGACGCCCAGCACGTCAAATGGGTTGAGTGCTTCGATTTCGGTGAATCGTGCAAAATGGGAATCATTGAAGGTCAGAAGCTTCGTAATGGCCTGTTCGATCATCAAAGCCACTAGTCGTGCATCGTGCGTTGACTTGCCCGTCACGCCGTACCGAACCACCAGTTCCTTCCAGCGAGAAACCACCCCTGATGACTCGGGCTCCCAGTGGAATTGGTGTTGGGCCCTTTCCAGTTGAACCATCGCGGCAGGCGGCGCAAGTCCCAATCCGGGATAAGGGGCATCTGCACGACGAGTACAAACGGCGTACATTTCGTAAAGCGTTTGTGGGCATACCGCCAGTTGCTCCTGGTGGCGCTCATGCAGCATCGCAATGGCGTCCAGTGCCGGTTGCTGGTGTACATGTCCAATCTGGATGAGCCGCAAAAGGACATTGGTGTCTACAAGGATCATTGCTTTCCCTCGTAGATGCTCTCGCGGCTGTCATCCGCCGGAGAAGCAACACGGACACCATTGGCTGCCATCTGTCGCAGCGACTGAAGCCAGTCGTTCGTGCACGGCTTGTCGGATGGCTGATCGATGACAGTCACCTTAACGCGGCAACCGCGCAACTCGGGCCGCGACACCAAATCGTCCCACTGGCCAATCATTTCAGTGGCCATTCCAACCTCCTCGCTACGAGCTAACCGCCTTTCATTATACGCACCCCGCGGCCCTGTTGCCAGCCAGCAATCAGGTGTCAGGTGTCAGTAACGCGCTCGCGCGGAGGACCAAACGCGGTCTGCGGAAACGTGCGCGGATGACCAAACGCGCCCGTGGCGGTCGGACGCACCGCGTCAGCGCGTCCCCATCTCCGATCTCCCATCTCCGATCTCCGATCCTGGCCCTGCGTTACGTACCAACGGCCGTTCATTCGCGCACATTCGCCGTAGGCGATTCGTACCGTAGCCAGGGGTAATCACCCCTGGAAACCGTGCGCGCCCGCGCCCCGACCCCCCATTGCCTCCCGCCGCCTGCGGCGGCGGGAGGCAATGGGGGTCATGTTGGGGGACGTGGCGCACCATGT
>JAAYCU010000393.1 GCA_012729595.1 Phycisphaerales bacterium | reverse complement strand
GGTTGGCGATGTGCTGGCGACTGCCCCGCTTCTCATCGCAGGCGAGCACGACCCTCTCCCGTAAATCCATTGAGTAGGTCATGCATATATATCGGCAAATGATACGCTATTTCGTGAAATGCTCTAGTATATTGCTTGACAGGCAATTTTCCGAAAATCGAATTACTTACGGCGTCTTGGTCAGGTTTGATGATAGTCCTGAATCGCCCGCACGTTCCAGTCGCCGCTGCGCATGGCCTCGATCGCCCGGACCGCCGCACGGGCCCCGGTGATCGTGGTGACCAGCGGGAGGTTGTGCATGACGGCCGCGCTGCGGATACGGCTTTCGATGGCCGCGCTACCCCAGTAAATCGGCGTATTAATCAGCAGATGCACCTCGCCGGCGTGGATCATGTCGATCAGGTACGGCCCGGTCGGGTCCTGAATCTTCGAAACCGGCTCGACCGCGATGCCCTCGGCCAGCAGCGCTTCCCGCGTGCGTTTCGTGGAAATAATCCGAAAGCCCATCTCGGCGAACTTCCGGGCGATCGGGACGATCAGTGGCTTGTCATGATCGTTGACGCTGATCAAAACGGTGCCTTCGGTCGGCAAGGTGACGCCGGCGGCCATCTGCGATTTGGCGAAGGCGATGGGGAACGACTGGTCGATGCCCATGACCTCGCCGGTGCTGCGCATCTCGGGGCCGAGCAGGCAATCCACGCCGGGGAACTTGATGAAGGGGAACACCGCTTCCTTGACCGAGGTATGCTGAGGCCAAGGCGCGTCGGTCAGGCCGCGGTCGGCCAACACGTGATCGAGCGACTGGCCGAGCATCACCTTCGTGGCCAGCTTGGCCCAGGGCACGCCGGTGGCCTTGCTGACGAAGGGAACAGTCCGCGAGGCCCGCGGGTTGACCTCGAGCACGTAGACCACATCGTCCTTGACCGCGTATTGCACGTTCATCAGGCCGCGGACGTTGAGCCGCTTGGCCAGTTGCTCGGTCTGATGTTTGATCTCGTCGATGATGGCCCGCGAAAGCGAATAGGGCGGCAGAGCGCAGGCGCTGTCGCCGCTATGAATGCCGGCCTCCTCGATGTGCTCCATGACCCCACAGACCACCGCCCGCTCGCCGTCGCTGATGCAGTCGACGTCGACCTCGACGGCCTCGCTGAGGAACTGGTCGATGAGGATGGGGTGGCCTTTGCCGGCCTCGACCGTGCGGTCGGTGGCTTGCAGGGCCTTGGTCATGTAGCGGACGAGGTCTTCTTCTATGTGACATTTTTCCATGGCCCGCCCGCCAAGTACGTAGGACGGTCTTACCAAGACGGGGTAGCCGACCTCGGCGGCCACTTTTTTCGCGCCGGGCAGATCGTAGGCGATGCCGTTGGCCGGTTGACGCAGGCCCAGATCACGCAAGACGGCGGCGAAGGCCTCGCGGTCCTCGGCCAGGTGAATGCTCTCCGGCGAAGTGCCAAGGATAGGCACGCCGGCGTTTTTCAAGCCCTGGGCGAGATTGAGGGGGGTCTGTCCGCCGAATTGGACGATGACGCCTTTGACGAGGCCGGGGGGGGGCTGATCCGTGGCGTGTTGATCCCTTGCTAGCGCTGCGGGCTGGCTGTCCCTCGCTTGCGCTTCGGGCTGGCGGGGATTGCTGGTTCGACTGGGTATGAACGGTTTGCCGTTCAGGCGTTCGCAGATGTTCAAGACATCCTCGTGGGTCAACGGCTCGAAGAACAACAAGTCGCTGGTGTCATAGTCGGTACTAACCGTCTCCGGATTAGAGTTAATCATCACCGTCTCGAAGCCCAACTCACGGGCGGTCATCACCGCGTGGACACAGCAGTAATCGAACTCGATGCCCTGCCCGATCCGGTTCGGCCCGCCGCCCAGCACGATCACCTTGGGTTTCTGGCTGATTCGGATTTCGTCGTCGCATGCAATAGAGCTACGGGCTTCAGCCCGCGTGGTCTCAGCTATCGGCGACGACGGCCCCGTACGGGGATTCTCGGTACCCAAGCGCACGTGAGGCACCTCGTATGACGAGTAGTAATATGGCGTGTAGGCTTCGAATTCTGCAGCGCAAGTGTCAACGAGCTTGTAGGCCGGCGCGACGCGGAGCTCTGTGCGGAATCTTCGGATGTCCTCGGGCGTGCATTGCCACGCCTTTGTGATCTGAACGTCGGAGTAGCCCCACCCCTTGGCGCGACGGAGCAACAACAGGAGTTTATCGCATAGATTCAGAGTCTTGTCGATGTTTTCGAACAGCCGTTCAGTTGAGCGTTCTGCGCCCTCCAGTTCTTTGATGAGCTGCCTGTGCTCGCGCGCATATCGCAGTATGTCATAAGGATCCGCCTCAACGAGTATCTTAGAGTTGGCGATGCCCGAGAGAGCAGCACAAGTGCGATCAGAAGAGTCGCTCACTTCGCCGATGAGCCGATTGGCTTCTCCAAGGATTTCAGAGGATCCCGTCAACTCCTGCTCGAACTCGACCAGTTCCTTGATATTATCCAGGAACCAGGGATCGATCTTCGTTAATTCGTAAATCTGCTCGATGGTCCAGCCCATCTTGAAGGCGTAGCGGATGTAGTAGAGGCGGCCCTGGCAGGGGCGTTCGAGTTTGTCGCGAAGCACATCGAGCGGAATCGGCCAGGTGGTGGCGCTTTCTTCCTGGGTATCCGCCGGGGCTTCGCCGGAACGGCGGCCTTTCAGCGTCAAACCCGTATCCATATTGTTGGCGGTCGCGGTAGCGGCATCCTGGGACTGCCGGGACTTGATCTTGCCTTCGCGCACGGCGTTCAGCCACTTGTCGTTGGCGTCGAGGCCCAGGCCGAAACGCTTTATCTCCATCGAGCGGATGCCTTTTTGCAGGGCTTCCTTGAAGGTCCGCCCGATGGCCATGGCCTCGCCCACGCTTTTCATCTGGGTGGTAAGAGTTTCGTCGGCCTCGGGGAATTTCTCGAAGGTCCAGCGCGGGATTTTCACCACGCAGTAGTCGATGGTCGGCTCGAAGCTGGCCGGCGTCTTTTTCGTGATATCGTTGGGGATTTCGTCGAGAGTGTAACCGAGGGCCAGCTTGGCCGCGATCCGGGCGATAGGGTAGCCGGTGGCCTTGCTGGCCAGGGCGGAGCTTCGCGAAACCCGGGGGTTCATCTCGACCACGATCATCCGCCCGGTATCGGGATGGACGGCGAACTGGATGTTCGATCCGCCGGTCTCCACGCCGATCTCGCGGATGATCTTGATGGCCGCGTCGCGCATAAGCTGGTATTCCTTGTCGGACAGCGTCTGAGCCGGGGCCACGGTGATGCTGTCGCCGGTATGCACGCCCATCGCGTCGAAGTTTTCGATCGAGCAGATGATGACCACGTTGTCCGCCCGGTCGCGCATGACCTCGAGCTCGTATTCCTTCCAGCCGAGGCAGCTTTCCTCGATGAGGATTTCGCTGTTGAGGGAATATTCCAGCCCGCGTTTGGCGATGGTCTCGAATTCCTCGAGGGTGTTGGCAAAACCGCCGCCCGAACCGCCCAGGGTGTAGGCCGGGCGGATCACCACCGGCAAGCCGACCTCTTTGAGTACTTCGTGGGCCTCTTTGAGCGAATGGGCGATTCCCGAGCGGGGCAGGTCCATCCCGATATGCAGCATGGCGTTCTTGAATTCGGTACGGTCCTCGGCCTTGTGGATGGCCGCCCGGTTGGCCCCGATCAGGCGGACACCGTGCTTGTCGAGAATGCCCATGTCGGCCGCCTTGGCCGCGCAATTTAGGCCGGTCTGCCCGCCGAGCGTGGGCAGCAGCGAGTCGATCGGCGTGCCCAGCTCTCTTTCACGGGTGAGGATCTTGTCGATGGCCTCGGGCGTGATCGGCTCGATATAGGTGCGGTCGGCCGTCTCCGGGTCGGTCATGATCGTGGCCGGGTTGCTGTTGAGCAGGACGATCCGCACACCCTCCTCGCGCAGGGCCTTGCACGCCTGCGTGCCGGAATAGTCGAACTCGCAGCCCTGGCCGATCACGATCGGGCCGGAGCTGATAATCAGGACGCACTTGATGTCATCACGCTTGGGCATGGAACTCCATTCACCTGTTTATCGAGCAAATCCTTGTATCGCCAGACGGACACTAAGGTGTACGTATTATAAGTATTTTGAATATCTTGTCGCGTCCGGCCCGGCCGCCTTCCGCCGCCCGCCGGCCCTTTCCGATCGGGGCAACAGATTACGCGAAACGAAGGAAATTTTCGAGACCCTCGGATCGTGGGCAGGTCAGGGTATTCCAGGGTGTTGGGTGGCATGGGTAAGGCCCTGCTCACGCCTCGGCGGGACAAAGGTTTGCCCGTGTTTTTGAGGCTGCGGAATAGAATTCCCCCGTAGGCAGGATTTCTCCGTGCCACCTGTTTCGGATGTACATCACAATCGCCGGGTCGTCGCGCCCGCCTTGACACCCTGCGGGATGTAGTCCTAAAGTGCCCGAAACTTTTTTCCCCGCACCGGCAAGCGAGAAAACCTATGGCCAAACGATTGTTTATCATTGACGGGTTAAGTCAGATTTTCCGTTGTTATTACGCCCCGTTCCGGCAGCTCACCGCTCCCAGCGGCGAGCCCACCCGGGCCACTTACGTTTTTTCCAACATGCTCTTGCAGCTTATCCGCGAGCACCAGCCGGATTACCTGGCGATGGCCATGGACAGCGACGAGGGCACAGTCTTCCGCCGCGAGATCGACCCGCAATACAAGGCCAATCGCGAGCCGCCGCCGGAGGATTTGATCCCCCAGATTCACCGGATACTCCAGATCGTCGCTACCCAGGGCATCCCCATCCTTGCTCGGCCCGGCTTCGAGGCCGACGACGTGCTGGCGACCCTCTGCCAACGGCTGGCCGAGCAAGAGATCGACATCATCATGGTCAGCCGTGATAAGGATCTCGATCAGCTTCTATCCGAACGGGTGCGGCTTTTCGATCCGCTCAAGGGTGAGTTGTTCGGCCCGGAGGAGCTGCACAAAAAGAAAGGTTACGGTCCGGAGCAGGCCGTCGAGGTCCAGACCCTCTGCGGCGATTCGACGGATAACATTATGGGCGTTAAAGGTGTCGGGCCGAAAAAGGCCGCCGCCCTGATCGCTAAATATGGATCGGCCGCCGCGGTCATCGAACACGCCGATGAACTGACCCCAGCCATGCGCCAGAATGTACTGGCCTTCGCCGAACATTTGGATAAAACGCGCCAACTGGTGACGCTCCGCCGTGATGTGCCGTTGGATTTCGATCTGGAGGCCTGCCGGTTCAAGGGAGTGGATTACGCGGCTTTGAAACCGATCTTTGCCGAACTGGATTTCCGCCGCCTGCTCGACCTGGCCGCCGAGGCCGCGCCCGATAAGCCGTCTGCCCCGATCACGGACGGCACCGGCTCGACCTCCGATCGCCGTTATATTCTTGTCGATAACGAGACTCTGTTCGCGGATTTTCTCGACCAGTTGCGCAAGCAGAAGATATTCGCGATGGACACGGAGACAACCAGCCTGCGTCCGGCCGAGGCCCGGCTGGTGGGCATGAGTTTTTCGTGGAAGGCCCACGAGGGCTATTACCTTCCGCTGGCCGGGGTGGGCAACTGTCTGCCCTTCGAGCCGACCCTGGACGCCTTGCGCCCGATTCTGGCCGACGCCACCGTGGCCAAGGTCGGCCAGAACATCAAATACGACCTGGCCGTCCTCGCCCATCACGGCGTGCCCGTCGCCGGGGTGCGATTTGATTGCATGATCGCCAGTTTCGTACTCGATTCGACCCGCCGCTCGCATGGCATGGACGCCCTCGCCCGCGAGTTGCTCGGGGTGACGCCCATCCCCATCACCGACCTGATCGGCAAGGGGAAAAATCAGATCAGTTTTGATTCGGTGAGTACCGACCGGGCCGCCGAATACGCCGCCGAGGACGCCGATATCACCTGGCGGCTGTACCAGGAGCTCTCCCGCCAACTGGAAGGCAGCGATCTTGAGCCGCTTTTCCGCGAGACGGAAATGCCTCTGGTCGAGGTGCTGACATCCATGGAAGTCAGCGGGGTCAAACTCGACACCGCCGTGCTGGCCCGCATGAGTCGCGAGTTGGCGGATCGATTGAGCGACCTGACGCGGCAGATTCATGAGCATGTCGGCCACTCGTTCAATATCGATTCGACCAAGGCCCTTTCCGTCGTCCTGTTCGATGAGCTCAAGCTGCCGATCATAAAAAAGACCGCCACCGGCGCGGGCAAAAGCACCGATGCGGAGACGCTTGAGGCCCTCGCCTGGCAGACGAATCATCCCGTTCCGGCGCTGGTCAAGGAATATCGCGAACTGGCCAAGCTGAAAAACACGTACATAGACACCTTGCCGCAAATGATCAGTCGCCGCACCGGTCGCATCCATGCTTCCTTCAATCAGACCGCGGCCGTTACCGGCCGGTTGTCCTCCAGCGAACCCAACCTACAGAACATCCCCATCCGCACCGAGCTCGGTCGGGAAATCCGCCGGGCCTTCGTGGCCGCCGATGCCGATCACGTATTGCTTACCGCCGACTATTCCCAGATCGAGTTGCGCGTTCTGGCCCACTTCTCGCAGGACCGGGTCTTGAAACAGGCGTTTGTCGAGGATCGCGATATCCATCAATTCGTGGCTGCCCAGGTTTTCGGCGTGCCCCTGGAGGAAGTGACTCGCGAGCAACGCGGCCGGGCCAAGGCGGTCAATTTCGGGATTATCTACGGGCAATCGGCGTTTGGCTTGTCGCGAACGACGGGTATGCCCGTCGGCGAGGCCCAGAACTTCATCAACATGTACTTCCTGCGTTACCCGGGCATCCGCCTGTTCATGGATCAGGTGATCGACGAGGCCAAGCGAAAGGGATACGTCCAGACCATTCTAGGCCGTCGCCGGGCCATTGCCGACCTCCATTCGCGCAACCGCAACGCCCGCCAGTTGGCCGAGCGTATGGCGGTTAATACGGTTATCCAAGGCAGCGCCGCCGACCTGATCAAGCGGGCCATGATCAGCATTCATCGGCGGATTATTCAGGAGGGCCGGCCGATCGCCATGCTTATCCAGGTCCACGACGAGCTGGTTTTCGACACCCCACGCGCCGGTGTCGAGGAACAGGCCGACTTCGTCCGCCACGAAATGTGCAACGCCCTGCCCCTCGACGTACCCGTCAAGGTCGATCTCGCCTGGGGCGATAACTGGCTGGAAAGCAAATAACCCCGGTTGAATACTAAAATCCCATGTCCCGAAGAGAGGCCCTGCGTGATCGTTGTACCCCATAGAGGTAGCGCGGAATTGATTGTAGCCCCAAAGGGGCTCCATATCATAGCCCAGGGTTACGGCGCAGCCGCTACCCTGGGTTGTATGTGATGAGCGATTTCCGCGATCAGAACCCCGAGCGCAAGCGAGTGGGCATCGTGATCAGCGATCTCCCTGATCGGTACCCCGTTCGCCTGTGGTGGTTCCGGTGATCTCATAGGCGGTAAGCCCCCGACCAGTCGCGACCAGTAGAAGGGGGCTGGAGTTGTTCTCCCGATCAAGCCAGGCCACCTCTGGAGTGGTCCCCTGTTTTGCGAGTCGGGTAATCATTGCACCTTTCACGGTATCCACTATTAGAGCATTTCACGATTGGGTGTATCGATAGCCGCAATGTTGAAACCACCCCTCGGCATCCTCGGCTGTGACGGCCTGCAAGGCTTGAGTGATCGCGTGTAGCAGTGCCCGTGGCGTGCGGGCCT
>JAAYCU010000392.1 GCA_012729595.1 Phycisphaerales bacterium | reverse complement strand
TGAGCTGGTCAACATGCATCCCGGCCATTTCCGCAGGTTATGCAGGCACGGCATTTTTCCCAAGCCCAAACGCACCGCCAAGGGCCGGCCTTATCTCGATTACGAGCTACTGACCATCATCGCCCGGGTATTGAAAACCGGTATCGGCCACAACGGCGAGGAAATTATTTTCTATCGGCGAAAACCCAAAGCCACCAAAAAATCATCAATTCGCTCGAAACCCTGTACCCTATTCGACCCTTATCTCGATGACCTGGCCAAGTGCCTGCTTCAACTGGGCATCCCCAGGACAGCCCTCTCTCCGAAAATACTCAACGTTGCCCTTACCGCCGAATTCGGCCCTGCTCGTCCAAGCCTGGAGCAAGCCATCCCCAGAATCCTGCGGCGGATCAACGGTCAATAAATACCATCATAGGCATCGAAATCATCCCTCCGTCAACCAATTGAAATCACCCCCATGCTGCCACCTGCGAAAATACAAGTAAAACCACGATGCTTACTCACTGGCTTTTGGAGGACAAGGCATGGAACCTCAGGGATCCAAAGCAGACATCGAAAACAATGGTCTGGAACAATCTGCAGCGCCAAGGGCTGAAACCGCTCCACCCAACCGGAACCATCCGCCGGTGTTTCTCGCTCCGCCAGCTAATACCATGAGTAAAGCGAACCGCGTTCCAGAAGATCCTTGTCCCGAATGCGGCCGCCCCATGCGCCGGGAGGGATTTTGCCTGTGTTGCCCCGCCTGCGGCTTCTGCAAGTGCGACTAACCGTCCGGCAATCCCTCCATCGCCGGAAAATCAATTTGCCGTCAGGCGGGGGAAACTTGAGCCAGCCTTCCCTATGAGACAATAGTGGATGAGGAAGTGAATATGCACGGTGGACCATGGGTGACAATGGTGACAACCTGAATAAGCCAACAGAACTCAGGGACGTCCTTGAACAAATCGAGGAGCACCTGGCTGCGTTACGCGCCGGGCGAACATCGCCTCAACAGGAATGGCTTACCGTCACCGAGGTCGCGGATGAGCTGAAGGTCTCGCGTGATACCATCGAAAGGTTGATTGGTTCCGGTCAGATGAAGGCGGCCTCAATCGAGACGCCGAAAGGCCGCGGAAAACGAAGCCGATATCGTGTCCGCCGAGATTGGATGGAAGATTTTATGCTGAGCAAGGCCAACTCCGCACCAACCACACCACGGCAGAACCATCGCCGACGGCCTCGCTTGAAATCGCCTTATGATTTCATTGGTTAGGCCACAGCTTGCTCCGAACATGATTCACGACCGCTCGTAACCGATCCAAGCTTATCTCTTCAACATAAATGCCCGACATGCCTGGTATTGTATGGCCCATGATACGGTGAATCGCATGCTGGTCATTGGTTTCATCAGCCCACGTACGGAAGGTGTGCCGGAGAGCGTAGAAGCCAACTCCACCGCGTAGCATATCCAAGCCGCGAAGAAGTTTTCGAAATTCAGGCGAAATTGCCTCCTGGCGGGTACCTTTGGGGATGGGTTCACTTAAATCCTCAAGTATCTTTTCCTGTTTCCAGGGATGGCCATACTTGGTGAGGAAAACTAGATCCTCGTATTCCGGTCTTTGGGCCGCAGGTCGTTCATCCTCTATCACGGATCGTAATGCCGTAACTGTTTCTGGCCAAAGAGGAATTATCCGCTGTATGGCAGTTTTTGTTCGTTCATAATCGATCACAGCAGAATCAAGATCAACTGCAGCAATCGGCAGTTCTGCGCAATCGGTATTACCGAATCCCCCATTAATACCGAGCAAAATCATCGCCTTCATTTGTGTACTACCATGCTCTAGCATTTTTCGTATTTGTGCTGGTTCGAATAACCGCTTACCGTTGATGCGATCTCGCTGGCTGCGGTTTTGGCGTCTTTCCTTGGCCGTGGGTTTGTTGAACTGCCCACCATATTTTACAGGATGGTCGATCAAGTCGTTCTCATAGGCATGCTTGAACATCGCTCGGACCACCGTGATGGTTCTATCGATCGCGCAAACCCCATATTTGTCATAAAGGTACAGCCGGTATTCGCTGAAATCAGCTGGTCGCAAGTCGTCCCAGCATCGTTCTT
>JAAYCU010000391.1 GCA_012729595.1 Phycisphaerales bacterium | reverse complement strand
TGGCGATGTGCTGGCGACTGCCCCGCTTCTCATCGCAGGCGAGCACGACCCTCTCCCGTAAATCCATTGAGTAGGTCATGCATATATATCGGCAAATGCTACGCTATTTCGTGAAATGCTCTAATGAACGATAAAACAACGACGCCCCATCTGCTTATTGGCAGATGGGGCGTCGTATATTGCACTCATGGAGGCTGATTCACACAGCCTTGATGACTACTTCTTTCTTTTGCCTTTGGCGGCCGCGGTTTTAGCTTTTTTCCCAGCTTTGGGTTTGGCAGCCGCACCCTTTTTGGCCTTGTTTTCCAGAACAACCGCCTTGGCTGCGGCCATTCGGGCGATGGGTACGCGGAACGGGGAGCAGCTCACGTAATTCATGCCAATGTTATGGCAGAAAATCACCGACGGCTCATCGCCACCATGTTCGCCGCAAATACCGATTTTCAGCTTGGGCGAGGTACTCCGCCCACGTTGGATGCCGCATTCCACAAGCTGCCCAACTCCGCTCTGATCGAGAGTCTCAAACGGGTCACCAGGCAGGATCTTGCTTTCAACATATTCAGGCATAAACCCGCCGATATCGTCCCGGCTGAACCCAAAGGTCATCTGAGTCAGATCATTTGTGCCGAAACTAAAGAATTCGGCGACTTCGGCCATCTCATCAGCCTTCAATGCCGCCCGGGGAATCTCGATCATGGTACCGAACATGTGTGGGATGTTCTTTTTCCCGAACTTGCCGGCCACTTCGGCATGAACGCGGTCCACCATTGCCTTCTGATGCCGCAACTCTCGCACATCGCAGGTCACGGGGATCATGATCTCGGGCAACGTTTTCTTGCCCTCGGCCAGCAGCTCGGCCGCGGCTTCCAGGATCGCCCGAATTTGCATCTCGCTCACCTCAGGATAGGTGATACCCAGCCGTACTCCACGGTGTCCCATCATTGGGTTGACCTCATGGAGTTCGTCGGCTCGTTTCTTCAGTTCGTCCATACCAATATTCAAGCTGTTGGCCAGGCGCCGACGCTCATCCTCGCTCTGAGGCACAAACTCATGCAGCGGCGGATCCAGCAGACGAATAGTTACGGGGTAGCCGCGCATGGCCTGCATTGTGGCCTTCATATCCCGCTTGACATATGGGAACAGCTCATTCAGGGCTACCTTCCGCTCCTCGCTACTCGAGGAGTGGATCATCTTGCGCAAGATGAACAGCGGCTCCTCAGCGCCCTTGCCGTAGAACATGTGTTCGGTGCGGAACAGGCCGATACCGCGAGCCCCGAACTTGTATGCCTTCTCGGCATCCTCCGGTGTGTCCGCGTTCGCCCGCACGTCGAGCTTGCGAATCTTGTCGCAAATAACCATGAATTTCGTGAAATACGGGTTTTCTTCGGCACCGGCTACCAGAGGCAGGCGACCTTCATAAACCGCCCCACGGGTACCATTAAGGCTGATCCAGTCGCCTTCCTTAATCTTTTTCCCGTTTACCGTGAAGTGCCGTGCATGCGCATTTACTTCGATGGCCCCCGCTCCGACGACACAGCACTTACCCCAGCCGCGAGCCACCAAAGCCGCATGGCTGGTCATCCCGCCACGAGCGGTAAGAATGCCAAGAGCGGCCCGCATACCTTCGACATCCTCGGGATTCGTTTCCTCGCGAACCAGAATCACAGACTTGCCTTCCTTGGCCCATTCCACGGCTTGGTCCGCGGTAAAGACGGCCTGCCCCGTCGCTCCACCCGGGCCGGCCGGCAAGCCGCCGCAAAGTCGAATCGCCTTGTCCTCAACGTCCCGATCCAGCACCGGCAATAACAACTCATTGAGCTGGGCCGGCGTAACCCGCATGATCGCTTCTTCCGGCTTGATCAACTTGGACTGGGCCATTTCGACCGCCATGCGTACAGCCGCCGGGCCGGTCCGCTTCCCAGTGCGGGTCTGCAGCATCCATAGCTTGCCTTCCTCGATGGTAAACTCGATGTCCTGCATATCGCGGAAGTGTTTTTCAAGCCGGTTACGAATAGCCACCAGCTCCTTATATGTCTTGGACATGCCCTTTTCGAGGCTGGGCAGGCCCTTGTGTTCCTCATCCATCGGGCGGGTATCTTCATTGAGGGGGTTCGGCGTGCGAATGCCGGCCACCACGTCCTCGCCCTGGGCATTAATCAGCCACTCACCAAAGAACTTGTTCTCGCCAGTGGCCGGGTTCCGGGTAAAGGCTACCCCTGTAGCGCTACTATTGCCCATGTTCCCGAAGACCATCGATTGCACATTAACCGCGGTCCCCCACTCGTCCGGAATTCCCTCGATACGTCGATAAGAAATTGCCCGCTTGCCGTTCCAACTCCGGAAGACCGCCAGAACGCCGCCCCACAACTGCTCCATTGGATCATCCGGGAATTCCTTCCCGAGTACTCGCCGCACGATCCCCTTGTATTCGACCACAAGACGCTTGAGGTCGTCCACCGTAAGATCGGTATCCAGCTTGTAGCCCCGCTCTTGCTTCAACTTGTCCATGGCCCGCTCGAGCTGCTTGCGGACTCCCTGATCTTCGGCCGGCTCGATACCCTCGGCCTTCTCCATGACCACGTCGGAATACATTTGAATCAGCCGACGATAGGAATCCCAGACGAACCATGCATTACCTGTCTTGGCAACCAGACCATCCAGGGTTGCTTCGTTCAGCCCGATGTTCAACACCGTCTCCATCATGCCCGGCATGGAACTGCGAGCCCCGGAACGACAAGACAGCAGCAAGGGATTCCTGGGATCTCCAAACTTTTTGCCCATGCTCTTCTCGACTCTTGCCAAGGCTTTGCGCATCTCCTTGTCCAGAAGCGAAATCAGCTTCCTACCTTTCCGGTAGTACTCGGTGCAGGCCTCCGTCGTAATGGTGAAACCTGCGGGTACGGGCATCCCTAAGCGGGCCATTTCCGCTAAGTTCGCGCCCTTGCCACCGAGCAGTTCCTTCTGGTCGCCCCGGCCTTCAGCTTTGCCGTCGCCAAATGAATAGACATATTTGACTGCCATGTTTTCTCCCTGATTAAAATCGTTTAAGGTTAACTGGATTCATTAACTACCCGTTTGGAAAGTAAGCGATTCCCGTAGCCGACCGCTCGCTACAACGAAATCCTCGGCTCGCCCTCAGCTCGTACAAGGGCATGACGGGCCGATGCCATAGTAGGGAGTGGTAGAGTAAATATTCATGCACCGGCTGTCAATGGCTTATGGGGGGTAGGCAAAACAATGGGTCCGTGACAGTTTAGGCGGCCTTCAAGTAGGCTGGACGGGTCTCCCAATAACCTTGCCAACGTTCATCTTGGGATAACCACAGGGCCCGCAAGGCCAAGATCGCTTCCACGCCCGGCACGCT
>JAAYCU010000390.1 GCA_012729595.1 Phycisphaerales bacterium | reverse complement strand
GCCGACCTGCAACGCGCGGTCTGGCGAGAGGCGGTGAACGATGTGGTCAAAGTCAGTCATGAACGTCCGGTACTCCGCCGCCTGGAAAAGCTCCTGGCGGCATGAAATCGGTCAGTTTAAGTTATAACACCTTACCAGTCCGGTGCCTTGTTGTAGGTCGGATTGGTTTTCCTCGGCCACTCGGCATAAGATGTTGCAGCCGTTACATGGTGGGAGAAAGGATGGCGCTGCGCCAATACAAAACGGATGTTCTCGTGGTCGGAGCCGGCCCGGTGGGCTTGCTGTCCGCCCTGCTGCTGCGCCGCTTCGGGGTCAAGGTCATTATCGTCGATGAGCAGTGGCGTACCGCCGAGCATAGTTACGCCCTGGCCTTGCACGGCCATTCTCTTGAACTGCTCGACGGGGTCGGCCTGGCCGACGACATGCTCGCCCTTGGCCGACGCATTCAAACCATTGCCTTATATCAGGGCCAGACACGAAAGGCGGAAATCCATCTGGATCGGATGCCTGGAAAATACCCTTTCGTGCTTGTTCTGAGGCAAAGCGCTTTGGAGACGCTTTTAGAGCATCTGCTACGCGAGAGCGGGGCGAAAATGCACTGGAACCACCGCCTGGCCGAGCTGAAGCTTGAGCAGGATCATGCCTTGGCGACCATAGAACGTTTGGAGCATAATGCCCCCAGGCCCACGACCGCGCCGCCCCGGACTCCGACGGCCGTTCAGAAACAAAGCCTCGTGCGAGCGGCTTTCGTGGTCGGGGCGGACGGCCATCAATCGCCGATTCGCAACCGTCTAGAAATTTCCTACCAGCGGATTCGACCGGCCGATTATTTCGCCATCTTCGAATTCGCCACCCTCCGCGATCCCGGTAACGAAGTGCGGATCATTCTCGACGAGCGGAATATCAGCGTGCTTTGGCCGTTGCCCGGCAAATGCTGCCGGTGGAGTTTTCAGATCCCGGACGCGCAAATCCCGCTGAGCGATCGGGTCAAGAACCGTACCATCCAGATCGGCGGGCAGAGTTACCCGCTAGTCAACAGCATGAAACTGGAGACGCTGCTCCGTGACCGGGCCCCCTGGTTCGATGCCGGGGTGGGGGCCATCGCATGGTCGATGGCCGTCCCGTTTGAAACGCGGCTGGCGGAGCGTTTCGGCCGGGAAGTCTGCTGGCTGGCCGGCGACGCCGCTCACATGACCTCGCCGGTCGGGATGCAGAGCATGAACGTCGGCCTGCGCGAAGCGGCCGGCCTGGCCACTCGTCTGCGGGACATCCTGCGGAAAAAGGGATCGGCCGACCTTTCGCAAGCATACGAGCAACCGTGGCGCCAGGAATGGGCCCGCCTGCTCGGACAGGGGGTCGAACCGGCCGCCAACGACGGAACCGACCCCTGGATCGCGGCCAACGCCGGCCGTATCATTTCCTGCCTGCCGGCCTCGGGCGAGCATCTGACCAACCTCGCGGGGCAACTCGGCCTGCAAATCTGAGAGCAGTTATTAGCGGGCAGTAAGCAGTAGTCAGCATTCAGTAGTCAGCATTCAGTAGTCAGCATTCAGTAATCAGTATTCAGTAATCAGTATTCAGTAATCAGTATTCAGTAATCAGTAATCAGCTTTCGGTAGTCAGGTTCCGGTTTGTCGAAAACGATACTCGGCGCGGCACATGTGTCGTATGTGTTTCGCGTTCAAGCCCGGCATCCGTGTCAAGGGTGAATAATCCGGGCTATAACTGCACGCGACCCGATGGGGACTTGGATCGGAACCTATTTCTGTCGCAGGTCCGCCGTGGTGGAATCGCTGACCGCTGACTACTGAATGCTGAATGAATGGTGCCCCCCGAATTCCCTCAACTTACAGAGCACACTCCCGGACAGGCGGATAACATTTTCGGGCTGATCGCTACGCAAGGATTTGCATCCAACTCCTACTGGCTTTACTATGGCATCTCGCCCTGGACACCAGTAGTGGGTTTAAGCCAGTATCTCCATGTACGGCAGAACATCTTAGAAAAGGAGCATAATTCAATGTTAACCCGCGAGGTATACCGTAATTGGATTGCGGCCATATGCACAATACTGCTCATACCGATATACGTGGAGGCGGCAACGGCTGTTGCTACGTCCGCCCCGACGGCGCCCCCTCAACAGACCCAACAAGACCTGGTGGTAACAACCGATAGGCCGGATGCTCGCTACAACCTGGGCGACACCGTCATCTTTACCGCGCGACTGGTCAACCTGCCCGACCAAGAATTGCGCTATACGATTCAAGAGAACCATCATAAGGAGGTAGAGAAAGGCCGCCTTGCGTTCAAGGATGGCGTTGCCACGGTCACGGCCACTTTCCAGACACCGGGTTTCCTGTTCCTGCGGATCAACCCGCCACATGAACTGGTAAACGAGAATAGGCGCCGTGCCGGGCGGGCCGGAGCGGTGTGCGCGCCGGACAAGCTTCTCCCCTCGCTGCCTGTTCCCGAAGACTTCAATGCCTTTTGGGACGGCAAGAAGGCTATCATGAACGATATTCCCTTCAACGCGCAGCTCACACTTCTCGAAAACCAGTCAAACGACAAGATCGAGGTCTACTCCATGACGCTCGATTCATATAACGGGACGAAAGCCCACGGATTCCTCGCCAAGCCCAAGGGCAACACAGCGTGCCCGGCCATCATGTTCACCCATGGGGCCGGGGTGCGGTCTTTCAGCGCCCAAAGAGTGCAAACTTGGGCGGGATACGGAGCGATCGCCATCGAAGTGAGTGCCCACGATATTCCGAACGATCAGCCTAAGGAATTCTACACCGAGCTCGCCGAGGGCAAGCTCAAGGGCTATTCCCGCTTTGGCTGCGATGATCGGGAAACGAGTTACTTTTTGCGCATGTTTCTGTCTTGCTATCAGGCCGCCCGGCTCGTGACGAGTCTTCCCGAATGGGATGGCCAGAGATTCGTAGTCTATGGTAGTTCGCAGGGCGGCGGCCAAGCCCTCGCAACCGCCTATCTATGTGACAAGGTGAGCGCTTTCTTCGCCAATGTGTCCGCCCTCTGTGACCATGCCGGGCGTGAAGCCGGACGCCCGGCGGGCTGGCCTAGATGGGTAAGCTACCAGAACAACGGCATGGCCGACGCCAGACAGCTTGAGGCCAGCCGTTATTTCGATGGTGTAAACTTCGCCCGCTTCATCAAGGCCAAGGCCCTGATGAGCTGCGGCTTCATCGACACCACCTGCCCACCAAGTTCCGTCTACGCCGCCTTCAACATGCTCACCGGCGAAAAGCAAATGGTGGAAATGCCTACGGCCGCCCACGAAACCCCGCCAATGATCACGGAAACTGCTACCGCTTTCGCCAAACGGCAACTGGGTTTGACCGAATAGCAGTTACACAATGTCCGGTCGATGGCGGTATTGGGATGCAAATCGCGCCGATGCAGGCGCGCGCAACCTGCGAAAAAGGCGACAAATACCTTTTTCGCGGGTCGCGAATGGTTACTCCATTTCGAAAGAACTCACTGGCCGGTATCGAATCCGGCAAAATCAACCTTGAGCAAATCCGCTCCCTTGAATCCCTTCTTCGCGATCTGGTAAGTGCCCCCACGCTTGAGATCGACTTCGATGTCGGGGCCAGCCAATTCGTGGACCACGCGACCCGTTTCCAGGTCCGTTATCTCAACCGGTCCTTCCCAAGGATTACGAAGCTTCAACTTCTCGGCGGCCGTCGGCTGAACGAGAACATAGTCCGGCTCGGTCCCCCGTTTCTCGCCACTCAGCAAGAAACCGCCCGGCGCTCGTAACGAGAGAAAACGAGCCGGTTGGTCGGCCGGCAGTCCGGCGAAAAGATGGATCTTGCCGTCGAGGCCAAGCACCATCATGTCCGGCAGGGCATGACTCATGGTGGTCATGCACTCGCAGCGAGCATCGCTTAGCCCGTTGACGGTCTTCTCCGACCAACGCGACAAGCGAAAAGCCTCGTCCACCTGGCCAAGACGAATCAGGGCCAGCGGCATCGCGCCGGGGAATGTGGGTCCCGTACCGTAGTGTTCGAACGTCCGCAGCGTCTGGTCGCGCCACTCGACCGGACCGTGATACAGGCTGACGAGTTCCGAGGGATAGACCATTGTCAACATGTATTGGAGGCAACTAGGGGTTTTGGGGGCCTCCCAGATATCCCAGTATCCCTGTTCCGAAACCGGAACCGGGGCGAGATTCTCGATCCGATCTTCCCACAGCCGTTGATACGTTTCATCCACACCGAGAATGCGCGCCGCCCGGATGGCGTTTTGAAATCCCATGCGGAACAACGCTTGTGCATAGGAAGAATTCGTCCCCCAAAAGTCCAGGAAGTACTTGCTGGGTGAGGGACGCTGGGATTCAAAATGAACAATAGGAGCGATCGTCCATTTTCCGGTCTTCGTGTCGCGTATCACGAAATCGGAATGGAACAAGGCTACGTCGCGGAGGATCGGATAGGCAACTTCGCGCAGGAATCTCTCGTCACGTGAGTAGTCGTAGTATTTCCAGAACAACTGTCCAATCCAGGCGGAGGCGCAGGGATCGGTGCCCAACATGCTGCAGTCTATCCGGGTCAGTTCGGTGCCGCCGAGCGAGCCCGCGTGTGGAAAGCGGATCCCCTGCATGCGGTAATACTCGCGGGCCGTTTGTTCCGCGACCCCGGCGATGCGACAATAATGATTGAAGAACGGCTCCATCAGGTCCAAGCGATTATTGACCGGGAGGCCCCAGTAGATCACCTGATGATTCCAGTTGGTGTGAAAATCACCGCACCAGCTTGGGAAATTCTCGCCACACAATCCTCCTTGGAGCCCTGGAGACTGACGCCCCGGCTGGAGAACCGCTCCCATGTAATAAAGCCCCATGTAGTATTGTTTTTCGACGCTCTTGTCGGCGACACTGGCCAATCCGCGCATCCAGTAGTTGTGCCACCAGCCTTGGTGTTGGGCGAGAATCTTGTCCGCCCCCTCCTGCACGGCCCGATCGAGCCGCCGTTTACATTCGGCCTCGGTATCGTCGGTGTCGTGGGAACTGACGATGGTGAGATACACCTGGAAACGTTGGTCCTCGATACCCGACAGACGGCCCACGATTTGCCCGGGCAGCGCGGCCGACTGCTGTTCGTCGAAGGACGTGAACGTCACCCCCACCGTATAGTGGCCTCCGGCGCGGAATCGCTGGGTCGCGAAATAGTAGCGGCCGTCCGAACGACACTCGGCGTTGTCATTGCCCTCCAACGCGGCTCGCCAGAACTGCCAGGGCAACTCCTCGAGCGGCGTCCGGGCTCCGTATATATTTGCCACGATGGGATCCGGTATGTGCCGATCCGGCGCTCCACGGTCCACGTCGACCAAAAGAACGTCGTATTCCCGGGACGTTAGGATCCGGACAGTCCGATCCCGATACTGCAATACGGCCACGCCGTCCTTAAGTTGGACGCGCATCTTGACCGCACCGGTGCGAAGACCGCCATCCAGGCGGAGCTGTAATACCCCACAGTTGGTCAAATGGGGCAGGCCCAAGGTCTTCTGTCGGCGAGCAACCGCCGCCTCGGTTACCATGCGTTCGTGCGTCTGCCAGTCCTTGTCGAAATAGGTTTGCCGATAGCTGGCGTAGTCTTTCCCGGGAAAGTGGTCCGGATCGAACTTGTCGTTTCGGCAATCCCATGTGTCGGACTTACCCAGTACGATCTGCAGATTCTCGGGAGGGCCGTAGATCAGCGCGCCAATGTCGCCGTTGCCGATGGCCGCCCCGTCGTGCCAAGAGCTGGGCAGCCCCCGATCCCAGACCATGTCGTGCGGCTGAAGCAGTTTATCGAGATCGACCGTAAATCTGAGATGCTCGGGCGACATGGCTTGTTGCGGCAGGTCGGCTAGGGGAATGACGCTTGGCTTCTCGAACCGGCCTTCGGGTGTGACGCTGCCCGGTTTTAGAGGAGCATCGGGGAGCGGGTTAGCCGTTTCCGCACCGATGGCGATAACCCCGGGGATGATAACCATTATCCCCAATAGAAAGCCCCTCAGCCCGCGCCGAAGATTCCCGTTGCCGCGGGTGCCACTGATAGGATATTTGATTCCGAGAGGGGAGGTAGCGTGGTTCCGGGGGTGGGGGGTTACGAAATCCATTAATCTCTCCTTTTTCTTTTCGTCATGGTTCTGTCCCGAGCTACTCGCCCGGGCCTTCTCCGTCGGCTCTATGCGGACTCGATCAGCCCGACCTCTACCAAATTTTGTACGCCCATACTTCCGAACCGATGCAAGCAAAATGTACCATCCGTAACTATTAAAAACGCCGCGATGTCCTTTGCGGTAAATTGAGCGAAATAATGCGGTCGCCAGCTTTCCACACCAGTCTAGAATTGCATGATTGATCACTGGTAGGACATTCCATCCCGCGAAAGTAGACGTGGTCACGACAGGTAAGGGGTTTTGGATTAACTGGACTCACGGGACTCGCCCAAGTCAAGGATTAGTTGGTATAGGCGCAGGATGTGCAAGCGTGCAACACCGAGACAAACGCCTACTACACCGACAACAATGCCTGCAAAAAGGAAATCCCTTGGGAGCAGACCAATGATCGCTGCATTCGCCAATCCCAGACCGAGAATCCCGCCCGCTACCACGAGAATGCGCGACAGAAATCTTGCCCGCCCCAAGTCCATAGAGCGTATACGGGCAATAAGCCTTTCTTCACATTTATCCATCATCACCCCCACGGAGGGAGCCGATCTTCTTCAGAATATCTAAACGAGACAAAAAGTACGCTACTGATACTGCTCTTGTCGGACCTCATCCTCGGACTTTCCGAATCTGGCAACGGCCACACGTTATCAGCCTCTGTCGTGTCCCCTTTGAACCCACCGGCCGTCGGAAAGAGCAAAGACGGCGATCCTGGAACGGCTGGACGACGGTGGTTTCTGGTGCCGGCCGGTCGTTGGGGTCAATCATGTTTCGCCCGCCGGAAAAAAGCATACCCCAGGCTGGAGAATGGTACAAGGAAAATATCTCTCCGATGAATGAATTGCGAATGCAAAGGGCCATCGGAAGTCGGCCGACTCATGACGACCAACATTCAGACTAATAAGGACACAAGTACGATTTCCCTGATCCCCGATTGCATTGCATATTGCAATATTCATTATTGAACACATTTACTTGCTCGACGATGCCAGGAGAGTGCACAACCACCCAATTGAAAGGTTCGTTATTGGAATAAACTTAAGACGTTTGACGGAATGATCGAATATACGGTATAATATATTGTACGATTCACATCTTCGTCTGCCGATGAGGGCAACCAGGATGCGCCGGCGTGGGTTTTGAACGAAGCTGGAACCCAACCGGCACGGGAGAGCCAGGACATGGTTCAGAAGGTCATCAAATACGGCAACAGCATGGCGGTCATCCTGCCCAAGGAGTCCGCCGACTCCGCGGGCCTCGAGATTGGTTCGCTGGTGACGACATTTGTCGAAGGTGGAAGAGTCATCATTCAACCCGTTGACGTGGTGCCGAGGCTTTCACCGGAAAACCAGGAATTCGTGGATCGCCTCTACGAGAAACGTCGCAAGGTATTCGAGGCGCTTGCTGAGTGATGCGCTACCTCACCTACGAGGAATTGCTCGCCCTGCATCTCGTATTGATGCGCGACAAAATGCAGGAGACGTATTATGGAGTACTCAACGAAGGGCTCCTGCAATCGGCCTTGGCGCGTCCGAGGCAAGCAGCGCACGATGAGGCGGCCGATGGCCTGAAACAGGCCGCTTATCTTTTTCACGGCCTGCTGATGAATCATGGCTTTGCTCAAGGTAATAAGCGAACGGCTTACCTGGCGCTGGAATGGTTTCTGGAGAATAACTCCCTGGGAACCGTCGCGGCCTCGGACGAGGACATGATTGCCATGTGCTTTACCGCCGAAAATGAAAAATGGACGGTGGAGCAAATCGAGCAATGGCTTCGTGGGCAAATAAGGCAAATAAAACGATAGCGGGTTATCCATATTATGATGATCCCGCTCCGTCGCCCCATTTCCCGCTCGCTCCGTCTCTCCGTCTCACTATCCCCCCTCCCTGCATCCTTGCGCCGACGGACCCTCGCTGGCGCGTCGGGCTGGTGTACCTTACAAGACCCTCGCTGGCGCGTCGGGCTGGTATACCTTGCTGACCCGCTACCGCGAGGTAATCCGCGGCGGGCTGGTTGACGAAACGTGGCAAACACGACGCAAATTGATAACTCTGGGGGCCGTGGACGTCGTGACAAACAAACCAACGCGGGCTATGATTTCCGGCAGGTCGAGGCCCGGGGGCGGATGGAACCGGCGTCCGGCCGGATCGATATATTGGAGAGTACAGCTTTTATGAAATATGCGCTTATTGTTCCCGACGGCGCGGCCGACGACCCTTTGGCCGATTACAACGGGCAAACGGCCTTCGAAGCGGCTAGAATCCCGCACATGGACTGGATCGCCGCTCGCGGCCGCATGGGGCTGATTAAAACCGTGCCCGAGGGCATGACCCCCGGCAGCGACGTGGCCACCCTGTCGGTCGTCGGTTACGACCCGAAAATCCACTACACCGGCCGGGCCCCTCTCGAAGCCGTAGCCAAGAAGATATCCCTCGAACAGGACGAGCTGGTCTTCCGCTGCAACCTGGTGACGCTGGGCGAGGACACCATGGAGGATTTCTCGGCCGGGCATATTTCCCAGCCCGAGGCCGAGAAGCTCATCGCCGACCTTCAGCGGCAACTCGGCGACGAGCGCATCCGTTTCCACGTCGGCGTCGGCTACCGGCACCTGATCACCGTCAAGAACGCCGGGGATATCAAGGTCGAATGTACCCCGCCGCACGACATTCCCGGCCAGCCCATCGCCGGACACCTGCCCGTCGGTAAGGGTAGCGATCTGGTCCGTTCGCTTATGACCCGATCGCGTGAGATATTGGAAAACCATGAGATCAACCAGACCCGCCGCGATCTCGGCGAAAACCCCGCGAATTCGATCTGGCTCTGGGGGCAGGGTTCGATGCCCCGGCTGCCGAACTTCCGGCAGCGGTTCGGCGTCCGGTGCGCGGCCATCACGGCGGTCGATCTTTTCCGGGGAATCGCCCTGAGCATCGGGTGGCGAATGATCGACGTGCCGGGAGCCACCGGTTACATCGACACCAACTACGCAGGCAAGGGGCAGGCGGCCGTACAGGCCCTCGACGAGGTCGATATGGTCGCGGTGCATATCGAGGCCCCGGACGAAATGGGCCACAACGGCGACGCGGCCAATAAGATTAAGGCCCTCGAACGGATCGACGAGCATATCGTCGGGCCGGTGCTGGAGAAGCTGCAAAGTTTCGACGAGTGGCGAATCCTCTGCCTCCCCGACCATCCGACGCCCGTAGCTAAACGGACCCATGTGTCCGACCCCGTCCCGTTCGGGATGGCCGGCACCCGAGTCATCCCGGACGAGTCCGAGCGATTCACCGAGGAGCAGGGGCGGCAAAGCGATCTGCATATCGACCCGGGATACGAGCTGATGGAGTACTTCCTCAAATCGGGACAGGAGGGCTGAGTGGCGGAAAGGCGCTATAGCGGTTCAGTAGAATCCACCCGATGGACACCCGGCCGACAGGCCACCGCCCGGCAGCGAAAACGGCTGCATGGACCGGTGGTTCTGCGTCTGTCCGCCGAGAAGGTGCCGAGCCTGCACAAACTGGACGGCCCGGCTCCGGCGGAATGTTTGCTCGAACTGACCGATACGGCCGGGAAGCTGGTTCCCTGGTGCGGGTCGGATTTCTTCGACCGGATGATTGGGGTCTGGGGCGGGCAGGAGCTGATCTTGCGGTTGGCGGCCACGCCGGGGGCGATCCTGAACGAGACGGTCCTGGAACGTCTGGCCGAGGTCCGCAACCGAGCTGAGCGTTGGCGTCTGATCGCGGACTCCGACGGCGGCGGGATGGCCTCCATGGCCGCCCTGAACCGCCTCCTGGCCGGGCCCTACCACCAGGTCGATTTGTACACCGATTACCTGCCGGGCGACGGGGAAAACGAACACCAGCCGCCCCGACCCCACGAAAAGCAAGTTTTCAACGCCCTGCGGGAACTGATCCTCTTGCGAAATGCCCGCAGACAGGATAAACCTATCGTGTCGTGGATTTATCGGCCGCCCTCGGCCGAGATCACCCACCTCCTGAGGGCTGAAGCGCTCGCCCGCCAGTTGCAGGTGGATCGATTCGAGAGCGCGCAGACGGTGGACCCAGATTCATGAGTATCGTCGTGCAGAAATTCGGCGGCTCCAGCGTGGCGGATGCGGAAAAAATTCACCGGGCCGCCCGCCGGGCTATCAAGACCAAGCTTGACGGGCACCAGGTGGTGATGACCGTGTCGGCCATGGGAAAAACCACCGATAAGCTCGTCGCCCTGGCCAACGAGGTCAATCCCAACCCACCCAGACGCGAGATGGACATGCTGCTGACCACCGGCGAGCAGGTTTCCATTTCGCTGATGGCCATGGCTATCGAGGCCTCCGGACACGAGGCCATTAGTTTTACCGGCGGGCAGATCGGGATGCTCACCGACGACTCGCACACCAAGGCCCGCATCCATTCGATCGACGCCGAGCGGATTAAGCGCGAGCTGGACGCCGGTAAGATCGTGATCATCGCCGGCTTTCAGGGAGTCACCGAGCACGGGGCGATCACCACCCTCGGGCGCGGCGGTTCGGACACCACGGCCGTCGCCCTGGCCGCCGCGTTAAAGGCGGACAGTTGCGAGATCTACACGGACGTGGACGGGGTCTATACCACCGACCCGCGGATCGTGCCCCAGGCCCGCAAAATGGACGAAATCACGTACGACGAGATGCTTGAGCTGGCCTCGCTGGGGGCCAAGGTCATGCACTCGCGCTCCATCGAGTTCGGCAAGAAGTACAATGTGCCCATCCATGTGCGTAGTTCGTTAACCGATACGAAAGGAACCATGATCGTGGCGGAAACAACCGGAATGGAAGGAATCGTCGTTCGCGGAGTGACCCTTAAGCGCGACCTGGCCCGGGTGGTCCTGATCGGCGTACCCAACAAGCCCGGCATCGCCGCCCGCATCTTCGCCCACGTGGCCAAGCACAAGATCGTCGTCGATGACATCATCCAGAACGTCTACGATCAAGGCCAGGTGGCCAACATCAGTTTCACCACCTCGCTGGGCGACGCGAAGGAAGCCGTCGCCTGCGGCGAGGAACTGGCCAAGGAAATCGGTTTCAAACAGGTCGAGCTGGATGAAAACGTGGCGAAAGTCAGCATTGTCGGTATCGGCATGAAAACCCACACCGGCGTGGCCGCGCAGATGTTCAACGCCCTGTCCGAGGCCAAGGTCAACATCCAGAACATCAACACCAGCGAAATCGTCATCAGTTGTCTGATCGACCAGAAGGACGGCGAGCATGCCCTGCAGACGCTCCACGCGGCCTTCGATCTGGATAAATGATTAACGGCACTAGCGCGATCGGAAAGGATGGAAAGCCATGCCAACGAATCATAACAGGGTTGATCGTCGTGGCTTCCTCAGGCAAGCGGCAACAGGCATTGGCGTTGCGGCAGTGGGCACCCCGTCGGCATCTTTTGCACAAGAGCAGCGAGCCTCGGCGGTAGAGAAACCCACTCCCGAGGACGTTATCTGGCGAAGCAAGGCCCCGACCATGGCTTACCGCCGTCTGGGCCGTACCAAATACATGGTCAGCCGCCTGATAGCCGGCTGGGGCGGAGACGATCGGCTCTGGCGGCGCATGGTCCAGTCCGGGATTAATTATATCGACACCGCTCGCGGGTATGGCAACCACGAAGAGCAACTGCGCAACTTCCTGCAACGTTTCCGCGAACGGATCTGGATAACCAGTAAATCGACGGGGATCGCCGGCTACAACAAGATCGACGACGAGGTTGAGAAGCTCTATCGGAACGCAATGAACAGCTTCCTCGGCGATGGTTCCGGCGATATGCTAACGTTGCATCACCAAGCCGTTACCAAACAAAAGGAAAGCGGAGACAAGCCCGACCTTCGCCCGATAGGGGCGGTGATCGCGAGGTTGTACACAAGCTTGCTCGACGAATCGCTCGCCAGAATGGGCATCGACGATGTCGATTGCTACATGATGCACGGCATTGAAATCCCCTGGATTTTCGATTGCGTGGAGCTTTGGGAGGCCTATGAAAAGGTCCATAAAGCGGGCAAGGTAAAGCATTTCGGCTTCAGCGTACACAAGCATCACAAGGAAGTACTCGCCGCCGGGATCGAGGCTAACGCCCGGGGGCCGTGGAAAATCGATCTGGTCATGCCGGGAGTTAATCCCGAAAGCTTTGATCATCTCAAGGACGAACTGGCCGCGTTAAAAAAACAGGATGTTGGCATAATCGCCATGAAAACATCAGGCATCAAAAACCGCCCCGTTGATGGGCGGGAGAAGAAATTCGATTCCCTGATGGGTGGGCGTGAATACAACGAGTGGGAACGGGCGAAGCTGTGGATGCTGCACCTTACGGAAGACCTTATCGACGGTGTCATAGCGGGGATCACCGGCAACGAGGAGCTGGAAAAAGACTTACAGCTCCCATCGGTCCAATTGTCGGCCGCAGCCCGGCGCGAACTGGACGCCATCGTCAAGCTGGAGATGGCCGGGGCTTGCCACCTCTGCGGCGATTGCGCAACCAACTGTCCGGAACATATCGCGGTCACGGACATGATCCGCTACCACGCCTATATCCATCAATATGATGACAAAGAAATGGCCCGCGAGCTCTACGCCATGGCCGGTTACGACCCGGCCGCGTTGTGCAACAACTGCGGACACTGCACGGCCGTATGCCCCTCGCAGGTACCCATTACACAATTGCTTCGCCAATTATCCTTGGATATGCGGGCCTGATACCGACAGCGGCGAGAACATAAGCGGCGACGACAGAGCCAATCATTCCGTCGCCGCCGTGTGGTATTTCTCCGACATCTCCCCGGTGCGAAGTGCATACCGGCCGGTCCGAAAGGCTATCCGCATACCGCCCTACCGAGTGGTGCCGGGATACCGGGCACCGGATCGACCGGAACCCTGCCAAACGGCAGCTGGTTGGGCACACCTCCGCCGGACGGCAACGGATCGATAATGACCGTCTCGTAGGTGGGAAGGTGTTCCAAAGTACCACCGAGCAGGACTAGCATCGGGACAGGACCGTGGCCATTCGCGATCGAACTTGCCCCATTTACAAGCCCATCTGCCAGCTCCGCGTACAGTGGCATATTCTATCCCTAACCCCCTTCCAAGTATCTATCAAATTGCTCGGCGAAAACAAGGCGATTCTTATCATGCAATCCCCCTCCGGCATGTCCATCGACGGACAAGAGCCTTATAATAGCCGGTTAGCTGGTTTTGTCCGGGATACCGGAAGATAACCAGTTTGCGAGTGCCCGAACCGAGGAACCGACCATGACCCGCCTCAATCGACGACAATTCCTGTCCGCGGCCGCGGCCGCTTATACGACCCATTCCACGACCCAGGTGGCTAAATCCCAAGCAGCTCCGCCGTTGAAGCTTGGACTCATAGGTTGCTGTTGGCGCCGGCTTGAACATGTTGTAAATCCGCCGGTTTGATTATGTGGTGGACGAGTCGGTATGCACACACATATCGACAGGGCGAGGGATGTTCCAGACATCTCGGGAAGGGCTCACGGAT
>JAAYCU010000389.1 GCA_012729595.1 Phycisphaerales bacterium | reverse complement strand
TACTTGCCCCGCTCCGTTTCGCCTCGGCGAATCTGCGACATGGCACACCTCCTGCGAATTATGCGAATGAAACATCTTCGCAAATCAGAGGCGGCATTTTCAAGATGTACTTCGCCGGAAGATTACCGTTATTCTGTGTGAAAACCGGATCAAGCGGCCGGGCCGATCCCGGCGATATATTCGACACTCCGACGGATCGTGCTGGGGCTCGTACGGGGATGCAGGGGGAGGTTGACCACCTCGGCTGAGGCCTTGTCAGCCTGTGGGCACATGCCGGGGTAATAACCGTACAGATGCATAGGCGTCTCGATCGGATGGAGGGGGCACTCAAACCAACTGCCGAGTTCAACGAAATGCCGGGCGGCCCCCTGTAAAGCTTTGACTTTGTCCGCTACGCGTACTGGATAGCGGACGAGGACCGGATCAATTTGCGACGGGATCGTCGGCAGAGGCCATTTCTTTTCGGCCAGAAGCTGTTCGTACAAGATGGTCATTCGTTTCCGATGTGCGCAGTTTTGCTCAAGGCGGGTCAGTTGCTTGAGTCCAGACTTGGCTTGCAGGTCACTAATACCTTTGAAAAAATTCGCTTCCATTACGGGACCGAATTCCTCCGAGGACGAAGATCCTACGACTATCCCCAATTTGGTCAGGACGCGAAAGAAGTTCTGGGCAAGGGTGGTGGTACAGGGATAGATCAGGGAACGATAGACCGCGAGTTGGGCGCGTAGCATGGTAGTCTCGCGAGAGCCGGGGGGAATAAGATCGTACTCGACGATTTGTTCGATCCTTCCGGCAAGTTCCTTGTCTCGGACGACCGCCATTCCCCCGAGTCCGGTGGTATAAGGCTTGTTCCATTGTGATGAGAAATACGCAGCAATGCCAAAGGTGCCGGCGAGTTGACCGTTATAGCGGGAACCCAAGGCCAAGCAGCAATCCTCAACTACGGGCAGCCCGTGGCGTTGAGCTATGTCCATGATGGCGTTCATGTCGGCCGGATAGCCATAGGTATGCTGGGCGATGATCATGCGGGTTCGGGGGGTTATGGCGGCCTCGATGCGATTCGGGTCGATGTTATAGGTGACGGGTTCGATGTCGACGAATACTGGCTTGGCACCGAGGTAAATGATAGGATTGACGGCCATTACACAGGTATAACCGGGCATGACGACTTCGTCGTTCTCGGTGATACCCATACCCTTGAGGATCGCATAGAGGGCGACGCGCCCCTTCCAGAAACCGAACGCAAACGGAACGCTCATTTTTTCAGCGAAAGCCAGTTGATACTTGTTCAGTATGTCGCTTGGCATTATAGATCCTTTTCAAACCATGAGCCGGCTTCTGAGGCATGGGTAACCTGCCAGCCGGTTTTCCTGTAAAAAGCAATAGCCCGCTGATTCTCAGGCAGAACGGATAGGCCGACGCGGGGGTGACCCGCTTGGCGGAGCAAGGTTTCAAAGCATTCGGTGAGGCGAGCGGCCAATCCGCTACCGCGGTACTCAGGAGCGACGGCAATACCGAGAAGACGCATGGGGCATTGATTCTTGGGCCCCTTGTCGCTCAAAGGTGCGGAGGCCGGTTTGCGGAATCCAGGAATGACCGAACGAGCGGCCGCTCGCAAATGGGCCATCCGTTGCCAAATGGCCCGACGGATCGTACTGTCCACTATAACCCGCCAGCCCACCAGCGGCGCAAAAAGCAGCATATTACGCCGATACAGGCTGCGAAAGTGGGCTTGCGCGTCCGCGCTGCCCACCACTACTCCGGCTACCGGATCGCCGGTTTTGCAACAGGCGACCAAGGCATAGTCGGTGCTGTGTCGACAGAACTCCAGGTAATACCGACGAAGAAAAGTTTGCCCAAGGTGGGTCAGAAAGTAATCTGGGAAGCATCGCTGGTGTAAACGAGCAACTTCGTCCACGTGCGACGGCGTCATCGGAATAATCTCGAAATCGTTCATGTTACACTTTCGCAAGAATCCGCGATCAAATATTCACACCGAACCTCACCATTCCACCTTCGGCAAAGGGCGATTCTGTGCTACCGCTCGGAGCAAGGCGTCGGTTCGATCGGCAATCGCACCGCGGTCAAACCGGGGGGCGAGACGCAGAGCATTGGCGCGAATCGCCCGTCGCTTCGCGGGATCGGCAGCCAGTTCCTGAATCCCCCTTGCCAGCGTTTCATCATCGCCGGCGGGAAAGAGCCGACCCACATCATAACGATGAATCAGTTGCTCGGCCTCGCAACCGGCTGTCACCAGAATAGGCACGCCGGCGGCAAGGGCTTCGTAGACCTTGGATGGCATGGTGCCTGGTAGCGAGGCGGCCAGGGGGATTAGACTGGCATCCATGCTGGCTAAAATCGCCGGCATCCGACGTTTGGGCTGGTGCGGGAAAAAGGTGATATTATTCAGGCCCTCTTGGCGAACCATCGCGATCAGTTTCTGTTTCGTTGGCCCCTCGCCCACCATGACGAAACGGATATTCGGGTTGTCACGAAGCCGGGCCGCCGCCCTTACCACGACCTCAAGACCCTGGAAAATACCGTGGAGACCGCAGTAGCCGACGGCGAATTGCCCCGACTTAATCCCGAACTCCCTGCGGATGTCTTCGCTGTACAAGTCGGGTTTGAAAAAACTAGTGTCCACGCCGTTGGAAATTACCCCACAAGGTACTAACGGAAACCTCTGGGTAACTTGCTCGACCGCGCCGGGATTGGTCAGGGCCACGCAGGCACAGTGGCGATAGATGAAACCCTCGAGTTTCTCCAGTATGCGGGCTTGTTTGTCGCTAATGATGTCACCCATGCGAATCGCCACGTCCGGCCAGATATCAGATACCATAAAGACCAATTTGGATCGGGTCCAGCGTGACATGGGGATCCCCGACAGGCCAAGAAACAACGGAGGGCTCTCGACGATCAGAATGTCAAGCTTGCCGACGAACCAGGATGCCATCATTAAAGAGGTTGTTACGAATGACATATAGCTGGTAAGGCGGACGATCAGGTTGGAAGACTTAGTGGGAAAGATTGGGGTACGGATGACCGGTAGCCCGTCGAGTTTTTCGCGAACGAAAAGCCGGCCACGATACTCGTCGAAGATTTGTCCAGTCGGGTAATTGGGCATGGCCGTGACGATGGTCAAGTCGTGGCCGCGCTGGCGGAGTCGAATGGCCAGTTCATAAAGCCGAGCCTGTGGTGCGCCCATTTCAGGGGGAAAATACTCTGTTAGAATACCGATACGCACTTGGCGTCGCTCCTTTCTATTGCTTGAATGGGCGTTACACCGGGACCAATTTCAGCCAAGCCGATTTGCCAGCCGGGCTTGCCATCCGGCAGGCGCCACTGGATTCTTGCATCGAGATTGGCCACGCTTTCTTCCGGTACCGTGCCGAGATTCACAAGTGTAACCAACCGAACAGGCAGGGATATACGATTCTTCAACAGTAGCGTTGGGGCCGGATCGCGTTGACCGTAGTAATGCGAAACCCAGCCTGCGCGCCGTTTATCGGTATCGATACCCCGGAAGATTCGTTGCTCCCAGCCGGAACCCGTTGCCCA
This sequence comes from Phycisphaerales bacterium, assembly GCA_012729595.1. Taxonomy (GTDB): domain Bacteria; phylum Planctomycetota; class Phycisphaerae; order UBA1845; family PWPN01; genus JAAYCU01. The sequence continues at coordinate 8,974 of JAAYCU010000389.1, read as the reverse complement.
GACTGTCGTGGCCAGTATCCCCACCGGGGTATTCAGCGTCACCCTGTTCCCCTGAAGGATGTAATCTACATCGGCGAGCTGCCAGAAGAGCTCAACCTCTTCCTCGCCGTTGCCAAGTACGTCGTCCACGATCAGCCAGGCCTCATTGCCCAAACGAATGAGGCTACGCCGGTGAATAGCCCGGCTGGTAAGCCGCCGATAACCGTAGTGTTCCCCTTCCCAGATCTCAACCTCCCCGTCGATCTCGTGGCGGGTGACCTTGGACCGGGCCAGGCTGAACCACTGAAAACGGGGCCCCTTGATCATTTGTTCGACTCCCCCAATACGGATGGTGTTGTGCGCTGCGGTGGATAAAAAGTATTGGTTCCACTCCGTCTGGGGATCGAAATAGCTGAACGAACCGGAATCTCTCAGGACATTGATTCCTTGCCACCATAAGTCGAGATGCAGCAGGTCCGCCTGATTAGGCCGATTGTGATAACTGTGGCAGCGAATCATGGCCCAGGTATTTTTGCTCCGGAGCGTGTAATAGCCACCGGTGGTGAAATCCCGGCTTTCGCGAGGAGTGGGTGCCACCGGCCGTCCAAGGGTGTCTTCGCCGCAGAGCCATACCACATCCTCGGTCCAAGATCCTGTTTCGTATAGGCGCTCGCGATCGAGAACCGCGTGTGTTAATTCGATGACAGGTCGGTAGTCGAGATAATCGCAGTCATTCAGCGGCAGGACGAGAGCTCCATCGTTGGGCCCATAGTTGGGTAGTCGACCGGTAATCGGATCCTGAAGCTGATAAAGGAACTGCGCCGAACGCAGGATACGGTCCTCCATCCAGGTCGGGAAGGCACTCTGGTTCAGGCGGGCCAGCCTCAGACACCAGGCATAGTTGTGCAGCATGAGCCGCTGATAGTTGGTTGAATGCTGAACGTAGCTGCCGTCCTCCCAGTTGTATCGGCGTACTTCGTCCTCCGGTACATATTGTCCGATCCGCCGCAATCGCTTCGCCGCAGCCAGCTCCGGGAACAGCACTCCGACCGTCCAGATACCAGCGGCTTCGCTGACGGCATGGTTGCCCATTTGGATCCGTGCGTAGTTGATATTGCCGGCGATCCTCTCGGCGGACCCGGCCACGAAGACGACGAAAGCGGCGATACGTTCGTCGGTCGTGGCCGGAGAGTTCCAAAACGTATGGGCGGCAAAGATACAGGCCATTAAACGAATGGCGATTTCCTGGCCGCACATCCAGTTAGGCCCGCATTGTGGCGGATTCGCCGCCATCCAGGATTCGAAAAGCGTCCAGAACGTGTCCGCATGAAGATCACGACCATCGCGAGCGTAAGCCCGAGCCAGTGCGTATGCCCAACAAAAACGCGAAGGTTCCCAGATGTATTTGATATCACCACGATTCGACTCGAAGTCGGTCTGGTCACACCAGTGCCGGTCCGCCTCCGCCCGCTGAGCGGTGAAGGGATTAACGAACCAATCGGGGGCTGGAAAACCGAGTTCCCTTTCCAATGCGGAAAAATAGCGGAACCGTCCTTGTCGTAATGCGTCGGCTTCGGCGACTGCCCCGGCGGCCCATTGGTCAGGCAACTTGGGCGGCTCGCCCGCAGGGAAAAACAACCTGCCGCCATGTTGAGGGTGCCACGAGCGAAAACGGGCAGGATCGGCGGGGATACCTCGGCGGAGCCAGGAAGATAAAGGGCGATCAGCCCATTTCCAAACCGGGAATCGGCGCTTGAGCAGACCCCACCGCCGGTAGGCATCGTGGGTAAAACGGGACAAGCAACGGCTGATACCGTACTGGCGGATCAGTGCATGGACTCGACGATAGCGTCGTGTTTCGTGGCAGTCTGGCGCCATGCTATCCATGCCTGAATCCTCGGAGTCTGGTTCAACTTGAAGGCGGGAGTCAAGTCGCATATCTTACGTTCGTTTCCTCACAGTCCGGGCTTTGCATTTCAACGATAGGTGGCCGGAGCATTGAATCCCTTATGTCGTTGACCCTATGACATCATATCGGTCGTCCGCACTGTAAACAATGATCGGCCATCACGGGAATTCCCACAATATCTAAGTTCATGTATGGCCAAGAAGTCGCCACTTCAGTCAGGGGAGCCCAGGAATCCGATAGTTATGGGCTTGCTTCTCTTGTCGATAATCCTGCTGGAGGAAACCAATCGGTCAAGAGATACACATCTTCCCGGCGCGACCATTGCCCCTGAATACCGGGGGCATACGGATGATCGCGGTCCTGGGGCACCAGGACCACCGGGCGATCATGGGCAAGACAGTCCTGTATGCGTTCGTGAAGTTCGTCGATCCGAGTTTGATCCTCCTTATCCTGAATCAGCACGATCTCAACGGCATCACCGAAGCGCCCCAAGGCTTGCCCATACAACAACCCAAACCGAATCATGTTATCGGCGACCAGGACGAGCCCGTCCTCGCCGGCGAGTCGGGCGACCTGACGGTTGAGGTCAGCGGCATAGGTCTGGCCGACACCCCAGGGAATGAGGAAGGCCTGGTAGCCGTTGCGATACGGTTTGTTGCCGACCATGGCCTTGAAGACCCCCCGGGATTCGAGCACACAACAGGCGGTCATGTAGACGAAAGGCGTCCACAAGACAGTCAGGCCGGCCAGGGCGAATACTGCCCGCCGCCGGACGGGGGGCCAAAGGGTAGCGAGACGATCCAGTCCCAGCCCCGCCAGCAAGGCCAGCAACATGTAGACCGGAAAAAAGAACGTGTACTGGTCGCTGATGCTGTAGCGGACCACGAAAATCAGATAGATCAGAAGCTGAATCTTGATCGCCCGGGTGAAGACACGCGGTACAGACAAGCGGACGAGCGCGGCATAAGCCGCCAGGGGAAGAATCAGACCGGGGAAATTATAGAGCACGAATCCGCCGGCCAAAAACAGCGAACGAAGGGCCGGGCGGACATTCAACACCTGCTCGGAGTAAATGCCGAACATGGCCGAACGCAGGGTGCCTCCGAAATCGCTTGTCTGCATGAAGGTGTAGGCTACCAGGACCGTGTACGGAAGGGTTCCCGCAAGCCAGAGTCCGATGGCCGCCAGACCGCCCCGAACGGAAAGATGCTTTTGTCGAATCGCCCAGAGGATCACAACAACATTGACCGGAGTGGTCAAGCCGGCCAACAGATGATTAGCCAGCCCCAGGCCGTTACAGAGGGCCAGCCCCAGCAGATAGCGACCCTTACAGGTGGTGGCATACCGGGCCAGGCAGAACCACTCGGCCGAAAGCAGGGCGGCGACGATGGCGTAGGATTCCGTGTGCGTGGCGTGTTGCCAAAAGGTATGGGCCAGCATCAGGGCCGCCCCGGCGATCAGCGCGGGGCCCAGCCGTCGCGTCAGAATCACCAGGGTGCCGACAATATTGGCGATGGCCACGGCCCCGGCCAGACTGCTGAGCAAGGTCGTCGCGAAGGCCGGTTCCAGAAAGGTCAGTCGAATCGCCGCCCGGCCGAGACAGTATTGCAGTGGATGCACCAGGGCCAGCCCTAGAGGATGCTCCCATTGACCCGTCACGATCCGCCACTGTTGCCAACCGGAATCCTGCCATTGCACACCACGATTGGCGGTGGTGGCATAGAGGGCCAAAGCCGCCAAGAAAACCATGGCCCATGTGTTGTGTAGCGATAGCTCCTTGATCGGTTGTACACGGCTCTGCGGCATTGTAATTTGCCTTCCAGAAGGCATGGCTCAGCCGTAATCAGCGCATTCGGCTGGTAGATAACACTCAACACCATGCTTTCGCGGGGCGTGGGGTTATACGTATTTCCTGGAAAGCCCAGCGCCTTGCTCGGATATCTCCTTGCGCGTATCCAGTCGATGCGCGGCTTGAGGTGGCGCGGGATATACCACGCCTGTTGGCATCGATTCATGTCGTTGCTGATGATAATTCGCCGAATAATGCGGCGTATTCTTCCTTAATAACGATCATACGGTTTTCCCTGGCCGCGGTGACCGCCGCGAAGCTGGCCAGGGTGGCGTTGACCAGTTGATCCAGGGGGATCAGGGCCGATCCGCCGGCGGCAATCCCTGCGGCGAAGGCGGCGAATTCCGCGTTGTGGCCTTTATCTAGACGCATGGTCTTGAAGTGCCGGAAACCCTTGAATCCGTACCCAATCGTTTTCCGGAAATTGTCCAGACGAAGTACACGACCCTCGCTGAACACCTCCATCATCTCCTTGGGATAGCTCTTCGATCCGTTGCCGAAATAATTGACCGTGCCCACCGAACCGTCCTCGAAGCCCAACACGATGGACATTTTATCCTCGTGGATCGCCACCGGGCCGCCCATCATCGTGGCCGCGACGGTTTTGATCGGACTGCGGGCCAGATAAGCCATCAGATCTATGAAGTGGCAGACCTCTCCGATAATACGCCCGCCGCCGCGGGCCGGATCTTGGACCCAGTGATCGGGCGGGATGATCCCCGCGTTGGCCGTGAAGTTCATGCTTAATGGCTCATTTCGACCGGCCAGTATTTGGGCCATTTTCATTGTGTGCGGACTGAAACGACGGTTGAATCCTACGGTTATGGTGCAGTCTGGCTTTTGGGCGGCGGCAGCCAAAATCTGGCTTAACTCATTGATGTTCATGGCCAGCGGTTTCTCGACGAACACATGTTTGCCGGCGGCCAGTACTTCGCAAACGAAGCGGGCGTGCAGGTGGTGACCAACGGCGATCAGCACGGCGTTAACTTCCGGGTCGTCGAGTATTATGCGGTAATCTGTAACGGCGTGCTCCCCCCCGTGCTTACGGGCCAGATGCAAGGCAGCCCCCGCGTCCAAGTCGGCCACGTATTTCATGCGGGCGTTGGTTTTTGCCATGCATGGGGCCAAAAACAGCTTGGAAAAAGCGCCGGCACCAATCACCCCCGTGATCGCCCGCCCCGTACCGGAATATGACGCCGTTGGCAGCGAAATTTTTCGGGACCGTTCCACCTCGCGTGGATATTCCAGAATCACGCCCAGGGCGTCCGGATCTTTGCTGATCAGTTCGTAGGCCCGCGCCGCTTCCGACAAGGGTAGCCGATGGCTGATCAATTCATCGACGGCCAGTCGCCCGGTTTGCAGGGCCAGCAGGACAGCCTCGAAATTGCGCTGTTCCGTCCAGCGGACAAAACCGAATGGATAGTCCTGACCGCCTTGCTCGTATTTTTCGTCGTAGCGTCCCGGTCCGTAGGAGCATGAAACTTGGAAGGTTATCTCCTTTTCGTAAAAATCAGGTCGACGAAGATTCAGTCCGACAACCCCCACCAGCACGACACGCCCGCGCTTGCGGCACATCTGAGCGGCTTCGTGCATGATCGCATCGGTTTTGGCGGCGGCCGTGATTAACACGCCGTCAACGCCCCGGCCGAGCGTCCAGGACGCGGCCGCCGTGACTGGATCACCCTCGCCGCCCGCCAAGCAAGTCTCCGCTCCATATTGTTCCGCTTGGCGAAGTCGGTCCGGGTTGATATCGATACCCAACACCTCGCAGCCATTGGCCCGCAACAACTGCACGGCCACCAGCCCGATCAGACCTAGCCCGTAGACCACGAAACGCTCTCCGAAACTTGGTTCCAACAGGCGGATGCCCTGCAGGCCGATGCTGGATAACACGGTAAAAGCCGCCTGCGCGTCGCTGACACCGTCAGGAATTTTCGCACAGAGGTTTTTGGGTATGCAGACCATCTCTGCGTGGGAGCCGTTGCTGACTACCCGATCGCCCGGAGCAAATTCAGTGACGCCCGCGCCGACTTCCAGCACCACGCCGGCGTTGCAGTACCCGAGCGGCATCGGTTCATCGAGGCGTGCGAAAACCGTTTCCATGGTGGGCAACAGGCCGTCGGTCTTGATCTTGTCGAGCACCTGCTTGACCTTGTCCGGTTGGCTGCGGACTTTGCCGATAAAACCAGCCTTGCCGAACTCGACCAGCATCCGTTCGGAGCCCGCCGAGATCAGGCTGCATCGGGACTGGATCAGCACCTGCCCCGGACCGACCATCAGGCCGGGTACCTCGGCCACCTCGGTGACCCCACTGCGAAGATTCTGGAGAACCTGCTTCATCAACTTTTCCTTAAAACGGCTTCTATTGTATCGAGCTTTCCCGCCCGCCGGGTTATGTTGCATTCGACCAGAAACGCAAGAATCTGCCATCGAGAAAAGTGGATTATCGGCCTTGTTGGACGGCATGTCCAGAAAGATATGGATGTTTTGTGTACCGAGCTACTTGACGGCCTGGTCTCGAAACGGTACTCGGCAAGGTCGTATCCTCCAACCTTTGTCCCGCCAGTAGGGTTCCGATACTTGGGTGGCAGACGCACCTGTTGAATATGCTTTCTGGTCGGGCGACTGCCCCGGTCAATACAAGATAGTTACACCAGCGGCAGGATACTGAGCTGGTTTGTGTGCCCTCCGGTGTAAACCGCCTTTTGTGGGGGTGGCGAGTAAACGCGGGTAAGAAAAGCTAACTAGAAAAGTACATTAGTGGATAGGTCGCTCTAGTTCAGGTGACCGGTTGTCCGATCAAGAGAAAGGTGCTGCTGGCGGTCCTATCGAGTTTATCATTTCTACTGATCGCCCACATGGCCTGTCGAAAAAACGATGAAGCGTTGATCGATGCAGTGTAGAGAGGCGGAATTGCGTCTTGGCTCGCATGGTAATGAAGTATAAGTTTAGGTCGAATCTTCTATTTAGATTTGCATTCAGGGTTCTTGTGGTAACGCTTGGTGGACGTTAGAATACCTGCCAGTGAGAGGCTTTGCCTCAAGCTGCTAAGATGGAGAATCTTGGGCGAAAAGGTTGACCTCGTATGCTAAATCCAAGGTTGACCGTAACAGCGGCCTCATAGATATTATATTCAGTTATACGGAACCGCCCATGATTCGTTTTAATTTAGCTCGTAACAATCACGATCCGAGCGAAATCGATCTCTCCGGATCATACTTAATCGGCAGCGAAGGGGTTCCTTTGCTGGCGGAAGTTGTCTTGCGCGAATCCCAGTTGATCTGCAACAAGCGCGCGGATGGTCCGGCGGGTATCGCTCTGTTGTGGGATATTCATTCTTGCGGCTCGGTGATGTTGGAAACCAGCCGACTGATGGATCGCGAAGCGGCTTATCACCTGCCACTCGAGTTGACCCGCGGTCGCCTTATGCACATATTTCAGAAGCGGGAGGATTGGGGTCTCTTCGACTTGGAAGGGAGTGACACTCTTGATAAGCTGAATGCTGAAGTAGACAATGCCCGCGATTTGTTCGTCGAGGCGTTAAAAGCGGACACGATTGCACATCTTACCCAGATCTCCGAAAAGGCCCTCAAGGGTGCGTTTGTCGTTGGTGAAAAGCTTAGCCAGTTCCACGCCGAGTTACTTCTGGCCAAGCGCAAGCAGATTCATGCATTCCATAGACGGACGATCGGGGTGTCCGCCGATGTGGCTAACGTGTCGGACAAATACCGGCAACTGCTCGGCGAGCATTTCGATTTTGTCTATCTTCCCATGCCTTGGCGGTTACTTGAGCCTAGCCCCCGGGAACTAAACTGGTCATTGTTTGATGGATGGATCGAATGGCTTACGGCCAATCGTATCCCGATCAAAGTCGGTCCGCTGCTCAGCTTGAGCATGGCTCATATGCCGGATTGGCTGATTGCGGTCGGGGATGATTTCGAGCAGGTTCTTAAGCTCACTTTCGAGCATCTCCGCCGGGTCATCGACCGTTACAGTCCTTATGTGCTTCAGTGGGATGTACTTAGCGGAATCCACGCCGAGAATCCCTTCAATTACAGCTTCGAGCAGATTATGGAGCTGACCCGCACAACTGTATCGCTGGTAAAGCAACTCGCACCGCAGTCCCAGACAGTAGTTGATCTGACGGCTCCTTGGGGTGAATACTTCGCACGTAATCCGCGTACGATCCCGCCTATGCTATATGCTGACATGGTTGTGCAAAGCGGTGTCGGGTTCGATGCCTTGGGAGCGCAGTTCGTATTCGGCGCGCCGGCGGACGGCATGTATGTGCGAGACATGTTCCAAATTTCCGAACGGCTTGATCGGTTGGGCAACTTTGGTAAACCAGTGCATCTCACCGCCGTACAGGTTCCTTCCAGTCAGGAGGGCGAAGGGGTGAAGGCTGGCGGTGGAGCCTGGTGGAAACCCTGGAGCGAGGCGGTGCAGGCCAAATGGCTCAAGGAATTTTACACCCTGGCTCTGAGTAAACCTTTCATTGAAAGCGTCACCTGGCGGGATTTGGTAGATCGTCCGCAACCTGGACCAATCACTGCTGGCGGGTTATTTAATGGCCATATGCGACCCAAGCCCGCTTTCAAGATTCTTCAGGATATCCGTGGCGAGGTGCTTAGCGCGATCCGTAAGCCACCGGCGCGTTCCGTCCCGGAAAGAAAATGATCGTTGCCGGCCGGTTCTCGTTGAGCGTATCATCTTTCAGCAGGTATTTGGTTATTATGTCAGGCCCCTCGACACGACGTGCGGCCCACATCTTGTGTTACGGCTTGTTGGCTATCATACTGCTGTACACACTTGAGCAACGCGTGAGACGAACGTATATAGTAGGTGAATTCTTCAGGGTCGATACGGCGGATGTTCGGTTTACGGGATATCGGCTCGATCCCAATGTTGCGCACTGGTCCGATTTGGCTTGCTTGCCGGGAATAGGGCCGACCTTGGCCAAGCGGATTGTGGAATTTCGCGATCAACGCCGTGCTTCGGCCGGTGATATGGCTGCGACAACCTATTATATCCCGGAAGATCTGCTGGCGGTCCCCCGCATCGGCCCAAAAACACTCGCCCGAATCCGTCCGTATTTGCAATTCCCCTAACCTGCTGTTGGCGCCGGCTTGAACATGTTGTAAATCCGCCGGTTTGATTATGTGGTGGACGAGTCGGTATGCACACACATATCGACAGGGCGAGGGATGTTCCAGACATCTCGGGAAGGGCTCACGGAT
>JAAYCU010000388.1 GCA_012729595.1 Phycisphaerales bacterium | reverse complement strand
TGGCGATGTGCTGGCGACTGCCCCGCTTCTCATCGCAGGCGAGCACGACCCTCTCCCGTAAATCCATTGAGTAGGTCATGCATATATATCGGCAAATGCTACGCTATTTCGTGAAATGCTCTAATATTACATGCCTGAGGCCTATAACGATTGGACCACTTTCGAATATCCTGTATACGGATGTAATAAATCATCCGCTCCACAACCAACCTCACACTGCCGATAAGCATTCCGCAAGGTCGACTTATCCATGGCCGCGTTCGTCCGATGCTTCATCAACTTACCTCTAAGTCGTTTTCATTCCTGCACGCTGATTCACTATTTGCCACAGGGGCACTCCCGCAAGGTTAAGTCAAGATAGGGTTGTCTACGTTGGAACGAACAAACCTTTTCCAATTCACACTCCCAGGCAACGTGACTTCTTGCGTCAGGGACACCTTATTTACCCGATGGCCGCTTGGCTGCATTCGCCCGTACGAATACGAATGCAGTCGGCGAGTTCGAGAACGAATATTTTCCCATCTCCAATCTCCCCGGTACGAGCCCCGGCTATAATCGCATCTATGGTAGGCTTGACAAAATCATCGTTGACCGCAATTTCCAGGCGAACTTTTTTCAGCAGGTTCACCTCGATATCCGTTCCACGATAGGTTTCGTGATAGCCCTTTTGCTGACCACACCCCAGTGCGTTTGTGACAGACAACTTGAACACTTCCGCCTCATAGAGAGCTTGTTTAACTTGCGTAAGTCGTTCCGGCTGTATATAGGCAATGATGAGTTTCATGTTTTTTCCTTTCTTTCCTGCGAGGGCAGGGCTTGATGGTAGCTAACTACCGGTAACTCAGGTGTTGCTGAATATCTGGAAACCAGCGTAGGCTTCCATGCCGTGCTCGCCAAGATCGAGACCTCTGAGCTCCTCTTTTTCACTGACCCGAATACCGACCGTCTGCTTCAAGACAAAGAATATCAGTAAAGCTAACGGGAAACATACCGCCGCGTAGCTCAGTATTCCCAGTAACTGAACGCTTATCTTATAATCGGGGCTGAAAAGTCCGACAAAAAGCGTGCCAAGCATTCCGCATACCAAGTGTACGGTGGTCGCCCCGACCGGATCATCCAGACGCAACTTGTCGAACATCATGACGGAAAGGACCGCCACAACCCCGCAGATCAGACCGACCAGCACCGCCGCTTTCACCGAAAGCACGTCCGCCCCGGCCGTGATGCCGACCAAGCCAGCCAGACATCCGTTCAATACCATCGAAAGGTCGGGTTTCTTCTGCACGATCCACGAGCAGGCCATTGCCCCGGCAATACCTGCGGAGGCTGCCAGCGAGGTGGTTACCAGTACATAGGAGACACCTGCCGGATCGCCTGACAATACTGAGCCGCCGTTGAACCCGAACCAGCCGAGCCACAAAAGGAACACTCCGATCGTCAGCAGCGGCATATTGTGTCCCATAATAGGTTTGATCGAGCCGTTGACATATTTACCCATGCGCGGCCCGAGCATTATGATCCCCGCTAGCGCCCCCCAACCCCCTACCGAATGGACGAGAGTTGAGCCCGCAAAGTCGTGGAAGTTCATCTCCCCCAGCCAACCGTTGCCCCAGACCCAGGAACCAACGGATGGATAGACTAGCGACACATAAATGCACGAAAAGATCAAAAACGGGCCGAGCTTGATGCGTTCCGCCACCGCGCCGGACACAATGGTGGCCGCTGTTGCCGCGAACATGCCCTGAAACAGGAAATCAGTCCAATAGGTATACGCCCCGTCGGCATATTCAATCAAGCCGGCAGGGCCTTCCGGAGAAGTCACTCCAAAACCGGAAAACCCGAGTACTCCAGGGATCAGCCAGTCCTCCCCCGGATACATCAAATTGAATCCCATGAGGGTATACGTCAGTAGTCCGATCGAAACGATCGCGGTGTTTTTGAACAATATATTGACCGTATTTTTGGCTCTGGTAAGCCCGGTTTCGACCGTGGCAAAACCCAAATGCATGATAAATACCAGGAATATTGATACCATCATCCAAATGTTATTAGCGGTAAATAGTGCCTGGGCCGCAGTGATCTCCGTGGCAGCTTGCTCAAGCACCGACGCGGAGTCCGCTTGAGCCAGAGTGACCGTCGCGCCTACCAGCAGGCTGGCCAACGCCAAACTCCCGAGCCAGATAAACCTTTTGTGTTTCATGACTATCCACCCATTAATGAAAAGGGGGCTATTCAATACCGGCGGAGCCCGCTACGCGCGCACCCCTACCTTGGAAAGAAAACAGCTTTCCACCAACCGGCTTGAGTTACATGTCAGTTCTTATGAAGCCGTCTGATGCAAACGACATGCCACATGTCGGGATGATACTGTTTGCCAAACGTTCAATGCCGTTTATATAGTCGAGAACCACGAAAATAGGACATAAATGGGCGCAAGCCACCCTATTACAAGAGGAGATTGCGGTATGAAATGACAAGTAATAATGCGAGAAAGCCCAGCGAACGCCTGCTATTTAAGCATCTGCTGGCCAAGTGGCATTGTATTGCCTCTCTGACAAGCAGGGCTGCTTGTTGTATAGCCAATGGCCAACATAGGAAAGGTAAAGCCACCTCGGCCGAGGCCTGGACTTTGGCAGTTTGCGGTACGTTTCTGATAGGGGAACCATTTTTCAGATCGGTCTGACGATGAGGCATGTTCCCGAGTGGGAATTTGCCTTT